>JALYGH010000698.1 GCA_030777205.1 Chloroflexota bacterium | reverse complement strand
CCGAGCTCGGCGCCGAAGACACCCGCGCCGACGAGCGGCAAGAACACCGCCGAGGAGAGGATGCCCGGTACGAGCGAGAACACGAGACCCCGCCGCCAGGCTGGACCGGCCAGCCGCGGCTCCGCTACGACAGCGTACACGAGCGCCCAGGCGATCCCGCCCGCCAGATAGATCGCCGCGGCCGTGTACACGTCACCGGCCGCAGCGTCGATTAGGCGATTGTGGGTCAAGTTGTACAGCCAGGTGTGGACGGTCTGGCCGCCCGGGATCGCGAGTGGCGGGCCATCGGCCGGCTGGATGTAACGACGCCCGGCCTCGTCGCGGAAGACGGCCCCTCCCTGGATCTCGAAGGCAACCTGGCTGAGCAGCCACGCCACGCCGAACGCGATGAGGAAAGCGACCAACATCACGAGACTGGCGGCGAACCCGGCCACCATCGCCCTCGCCAGCCAGCCCGGGCGAATCGCGGATGCGTGATCGTCGACATGTTCGGACAGATGGACCTGCATCGAGTGCCTCCTCGCCGCGCGGCGAGCCCGGCGCCGCGCACGCCACTGGCCACTATCCGTCGATCCCGACCGCTCCGACCTCCTGTTCGATCGCTCCGACCTCACCTCCTGGCGTCTCAGGATCCCGTTGGCGGAGTGTCTCCGCGCGAGCCCATCCCCTCGCCGCGGGTCGCACCCCATCCGTTACTCCAGTATAGTCCCGCGCTTCCTCGCCCGCGGTCGCTTCCCGGTGCCCGGCCTTCGCGCCGCAACGCCCGCTCGGCGGCGCGACCGCCCTCCGTCGCTCGATGCCGCCACCGCCCACGGCCCGGCGCCGCCATCCGGTACGATGCGACCACCGACAGGTCATGCGATGCCACGGCGACGTGGCCAGGAAAGGGGCACTTCATGAAGATCACGCGAGTCCGGCCCTGGATCGTGAGCGGGCCGCCGGAGGAGTCGGGCGGGCGCGCCGAGCGGGGCGGCACCCTCAGCTACGTCTTCGTCCAAGTCGAGACCGATGAGGGCCTGACCGGCTGGGGCGAGATCACCACCTACCCCGGCCCGGTCGCCAACCGGACGATCGCGGCGGCGCTCCGCGAGCTGGACGGGTTCCTGCGCGGCGACGACCCGACCCAGATCGAGGCGATCTGGCACAAGATCTTCCGCGCCTACACCTATCTCGGGACGCGCGGCGCCACCACCGCCATGATCTCCGGCGTCGACATCGCCCTCTGGGACATCAAGGCCCAGGCGCTCGGCGTCCCGGTCTACGAGCTGCTCGGCGGCGCGGTCCGCGAGACCGTCCCGCTCTACACTCACTTCCAGTACGCCCGGACCGTCGAGCAGATGGTCGAGAACGCCGTCGGCGAGGTCGAGCGCGGCTCGCGCGCGATCAAGACCGACCCGTTCATGGCGGCCGGTGCCCTCAGCAACCACGAGTACCTCGACGGCCAGCTCGACAAGGAGGTCGAGAACCGGGCCGTCGCGATGATCGAGGGCATCCGCGCGGCCGTCGGCCCGGACATCGAGGTTTTGATCGACGCCCACGCCAAGTACAACGTCCCGACCGCCGTCCGCCTGGCCAACCGCCTGGCCCCGTACGACATTCACTGGTTCGAGGAGCCCTGCCCGCCGGAGAGCTACGATGCCCTGGAGCAGGTGCGCAACCAGGTGCCGACCCGCATCTGCGTCGGCGAGCGCCTCTACACCCGCTTCGAGTTCCTCCCGGTCCTCAACCGCCGCCTGACCGACTTCGTCATGCCGGACGTCACCTGGACCGGCGGCATCTCGGAGCTGAAGAAGATCGCGACGCTCGCCGAGACGTTCTACATCCCGCTCTCGCCGCACGACGCGAGCGGCCCGGTCAACCTGATGGCCGGCGCCCAGGTCAGCATCGGCGTGCCGAACTTCTATCGCCTGGAGGCGCGGCGCGTGAAGCTCGACTTCTACAACGCCTTCCTCGAGGAGCCGCTCGAGGTCCGCGGCGACGCGCTGATCGTGCCGAAGCGGCCCGGCCTCGGCGTGCGCCTGAACGTCGAGTACCTCGAGTCGAACCAGATCAACAATTAGTACTGCTCCGTGCGGTGTGATGCGCTCGTGACATTTCGGCAGTTCGGACGCTCAAACTCGAGGGTGACGGGAAGGCCGGAGCCGGCCCGTGGCCGTCCGGAGCTCCCGTTTCGGGCCGCACAGGAATTTTCAACACCCACTTGGCCAACCTAACGGAGCAGTGTTAGTAC
>JALYGH010000697.1 GCA_030777205.1 Chloroflexota bacterium | reverse complement strand
TCGTAGACCCAGAGGTGGACGGCCGTGTTCAGCGACCCGACCTCGACCGTCCACAGCCCGACGATCTTCGAGTACTGCTCGCGGGCCGGCAGCGCCTCCTTGAGCGCCGACGCCCAGGTGCCGAGCTGGCCGGGGATCGCGCGGTAGGTCCGCATCTCGTAAACGTGTCCCGCGCCCTCGACCGACCGCAGGCCGATGTCGCCGTCCAGGGTCAGCAGCGTGTTCTCCTGGGCGAGCATCATCGGGCGGATGACCGGGACGTACTCCTTGGTCCAGCGCTCGTCCTTCGCCAGGGCGGCCCGGAGGCGTTCCCGCTCGTCGGGGCTCGGGTAGCTCCAGAGGTGGACGTACTGGTTCAGCCCGCCGGTTTCCGTCATCCAGGCCCCGACGAGCGTCCCGAAGCGGTCGCCGCGGATCTCGCGGCCGAGCTCCTTGTTCGCGCGGAGGTACTCTGGCTGGGTGCCCGGCTTCAGCGTGTACGTGCGCAGCTCGTAGATCATCGCTCGCCTCCTCCACGTTCCTGACCACACGATAGCGATCGAGCCTCGGCGAGCACCCGATCGCGGATGCGCCGATGGAGCGCCTGCGCCTCCACGACGTCGACAGGGCGGCCGAGCAGCGCTTCGAGGTCAACCAGGAGGCCGCCCGGAAACCAGGGCGTCGTCGGCCCGACGACGTCGTACAGCAGGTCGAGGTCGCTGTCCGGCCCGGACTCGCCGCGCGCGACCGAGCCGAAGACGCGGACGTTGCCCGCTCCGTGGCGACGGGCGATCTCGAGGATCTCGTCGCGATTGAGCCGGACGAGGTCCTCGAGGCGAGGCCGGGTGGCGCTGGTGGGCGTTGTCGCGTCCATAGCGATCCTCGTCAGTGTAGCGCGCACGAGGTGAATCAGGATGCGTGCCGGCGGGCGTCGCTCATGCTGTCCCGGGCGACGAGAACCTCCTGATCCCGTCCGGGTCCAACTCGATGCCGAGGCCCGGCGCGGTCGGGATCGGCAGCATGCCGTCCGCGTCGAGCCGGAACGGCGTGGTGATGATCGCCTCGATGTAGGGCGACGGCGTTAGGTACTCGACCCAGCGCGCGACCGGTAGCGCCGCCACCAGGTGCAGGTCGGCGGCCAGCCCGACCGCCGTGTTCCAGCCGTGCGGCACGAGCATGACGTTGTGGTCGTAGGCCGCCCAGCCGATCCACCGCGACTCGCTCAGCCCGCCGACCTTCGTGCAGTCCGGCTGGACGATGTCGACGGCGCCGCGTTCGATCCAGGGCAGGAAGCTCTGGCGACGGGTCAGCACCTCGCCGGTCGCGATCGGGAGCGGCGCGTGCTCGCGGAGCAACCTGAACCCCTCGATGTCGTCCGGCGGGAGCCCCTCCTCGAACCAGACGACGTCGTACTCGGCCAGCATCCTGGCCGTCTCGAGCGCCCACTTGTAGCCGTGCGGCCAGAACTGCTCGCTGCCGCCGGCGTCGACCATCAGCTCGACGTCCGGGCCGACCGTCTCGCGGGCGGTGCGCACGAGCAGCTCGTCGGTCTTGCGGTCGACGCGTCCGAACGGCCGCCAGCCGAGCTTGATCGCCCGGAAGCCGCGCGCCACGACCGCCTGGAGGGTGTCCCGCAAGCGGTCGGGTTCGTCGAACAGGATCGAGCCGTATGGCTTGATCCGGTCGCGGTAATAGCCGCCGAGCAGGCGAGCGACCGGTTGGTTCGACACCTTCCCGAGCAGGTCCCAGAGCGCGATGTCGATCCCGCTGATCGCGTGCTCGACGGCGCCCCCACGCCTCTGCCAGAACGCCATCTGGCGCAGCTTCTCGGTCAGCCGCTCCGGCTCGATCGCCGAGTCCCCGATGCACCAGGGGCGCAGGAGCCGGAGCGCGCCCTCGACGAGCGCCTGGCTGGTGTAGACGCTGCCCACGCCCGTCAGGCCGGCGTCGGTCTCGACGACGATCAAGGCGTGGAGGTTCTCCTCCGGCGATGGGTCGTGCTCCCAGCCGCCGGCCGGCGTCTCGCCGACCAGCCCGATCGACCGAATCGCGCGGATCTTGACGCTGCTCGCCTCGACGGTCATGGCGCCCCCTACCTCGCCCGAGCGTAACACAATCGCCGTCCGAGTCCCTGCAGGACGCGTCGACGGCGGGGGAGCGGGCACCGTACGCGGCAGGGCGGCGGACCGGCCCGTCGATCCGCCGCCCACCCCGCGGACACTCGGGCTCGCCAGCGACCACCGGTACTTCACCATCGCGCTGACCGGCGCTGGCGCGGGCCGGTCCGTCAGACCGAGGCGCACGGCGTGGCGAAGTTCTCGCTCAGCAAGCGACCCGGGGCCGGTGTGCCGAGCGCGCCGATTAGAGCGGCTGGGTCTGGGCGTAGCGCTCCAGTCGCTCCAGCTCCTCTCGGAATATGCGGCGTAGCATGCGCGGGGCGACCAGCCGCTCGACCAGCCCTCGGATCCCCCTGGCGGGCCAGCGCGTCTCGATCTTCACCAGCGTCCGGTCGGATGTCGGCCCACCGACGGGCGTGACGGTGAAGGTGGTGAGCTTGCCCTTGTCGTTCGTCTCGGTGAGGACGCGGCCGGGCTCGGGCTCGGCCACGGTGTCCCGGTGGAACTGCGTGACGCCGCCGGCGGTGACTTTGAAGCTCACCACGGTGCCGGTGCCGACGCCACCTTGCTCGATCTTGAAGTCCGAGAAGGCATCGGGCAGGATGCGCCGATGGTGCTCGTAGTCCGCCAGGATGCGGTAGACCCGCCCGGCGGGCGCGGAAACCTGACGCTCGGCGGCAGCATAGATCTCGGTCATCTCGATACTCTCTCGTCCTCACGTTCGCCGGTCGCGCGTGCCTCGTCTCCCTGGTGCAGGCCGGACCGGTGCGTACGGGAGTGAGCGTAGCACCGGCGTGAAGCGAGGGCATCGGCCGGATGACTTCGCTTCCTCTCGCCACGCGGGGGGCCGGTTCGGGAGCCACTCACTCCGGCGGATGGTGCGTGCTACCATCCGCCGGCAATGACAGTCAGCGCAATCTGGCGAGCCGGAGGGCCGGACGTGGGGCCATCGCTGAGGGCTCTGTGGCGGCAGGTTGGACCCGTGCTATTCGGCCTTGCCCTCGGGTTTGGGCTGGTCGCCGGCGGGCTGGGTGCGCCGAGCATCGGGATGGCCGCTCCGGACGTCACCGTGCCTCCGCGTCGGCCGCCGATCTTGCCGCCCGCGGTGCCGCCCGGCGCGCCGGAGCACCTCGCCTACTTCACCTACGTCGAGAAGATCAACCAGGCCTGGGGCCGCGACTGGCCCTTCGTGATCCACCTGTTCGAGGAGTTCGACGCCCGCTACCCCGGCAACCCGGTCGTGTACGACAAGCTGTACGCGTCTTACGGCGAGCACGGCAACGAGCTGTGGCGGGCGGGCGACCTCGACGGCGCCCGCCGCCGCTTCCTGCAAGCGGAGCGATACGACCCGGCCCGGGGCGAGGCGCCCGAGCTCCTGGACGACCTCGACCGCTTCGCCCGCCGCCGCTGACTCGGCCGCCCGGCGCTACGTTGCCCTGGTGCCGTCCAGCGCGGGGCGCGGCAGCGGCCCTCCCGCTGCCTGCTCGTACGCATAGCCGACCTTGAGCACGGTCGCCTCGTCGAGCGCGCGGCCGATCACTTGCAGCCCGACCGGTAGCTCATCGGAGAGCCCACAGGGCAGGCTCAGGCCCGGTAGGCCGGCCAGGTTGACCGGGAT
>JALYGH010000696.1 GCA_030777205.1 Chloroflexota bacterium | reverse complement strand
GGGAAACGGCCTACAAGCGCTACCGCTTATGGAACGACACCGGCCTCTGGCGGCGCCTCCTCGCCCTCCTGGGCGATGCCACCATCGCTGGGTCAGCCGAAGTGACGCTGTAGGGTGGGTCGCTACTTGGAGCACAGCGGCACACCCGGCATCGTGGAATGCAAGAACGTCACGCTGCGCGCGCCGCTGGTGTGCGACCCCGGCGAGCGCTGGGAGTACGGCATCAACATCGACTGGGTCGGCAAGGCCGTCGCTGCGGAGAGCGGCCAGTCGCTGGAGGAGTATTTCCGGGAGCACATCTTCGGGCCGCTCGGCATGAAAGACTCCGTGTTCGTGCTCACGCCGGAGAAGCGGGCGCGCCTGGCCAGCATGCACGTCCGCGCGGCCGACGGGACGCTCCAGGCGATCCCATTCGAGATCCCGCAGCAGCCGGAGTTCTTCATGGGCGGCGGCGGCCTCTACTCGGTCGGCGGGGACTACCTGACCTTCCTGCGGATGCTGCTCAACGACGGCGAGCTCGGCGGCGCACGGATCCTGCGGCCGGAGACGGTGGCCGAGATGGCCAGGAACCAGATCGGCGACCTGACGGTCGGGGCGATGAAGACGGCCATCCCGAGCCACTCGAACGACGCCGAGTTCTTCCCCGGCATGGTCAAGAAGTGGGGCCTGGGGTACTTGATCACCACCGAGCAGGCGCCGACCGGCCGGAGCGCCGGCAGCCTGGCCTGGGCCGGCCTGGCGAACACGTACTACTGGATCGACCCGACGCGGCGGCTGACCGGCGTGATCCTGACCCAGATCCTGCCGTTCGCCGACGACTCGGTCCTACGGCTGTTCGAGGAGTTCGAGAGCGCCATCTACGCGGAACACCCGGCCTGATCGGGGCGTGGCCGGAGGCGCGGCGACTTCCCGTCATCTCGAGCGAAGCGAGGGACCTTCCAGTCCGGAACGTCCGGTCCGGGCGATCCCTCCCCGTCCTGAAAGTAGGCCACCGGGTTACCCTGTCGGCGACGAGGCGCCGCCGGTACGCCGGCGCCGCGATCACCACAGCGGAGGTGGCGTAGCCGTGAGTGCGCGTGAGCAGGATGTGGAGCCGCTAGTTGGCGATCCAGGCGTGCCCGGGGCGCGGCGGCTCGCCGGGAAGGTGGCGATCGTCAGCGGGGCGGGCTCGCGCCCGGCCGAGACGGAGGCCAGGATCGTCGGGAACGGCAAGGCGACGGCGATCCTCTTCGCGCGCGAGGGCGCTCGGGTCGTGCTGGTCGACCAGCGCCGCGACTGGGCCGAGGAGACGTACCGGGTCATCGAGCACGAGGGGGGCGAGGCGATCCTCGTCGAGGCGGACGTGGCGGACGACGGGTCGTGCCGGCAGGCGGTCCGGCGGGCGCTCGACGCGTTCGGCGGGGTCGATGTGCTGGTCAACATCGTCGGCATCAGCGGGCCGGCCGGCAACGCGATCGAGGTCGATCCGGAGGCCTGGGACCGGGCGATGCGGGTCAATGTGACGTCGATGATGCTGATGGCGAAGTACGCGCTGCCGCCGATGATCGAGGCCGGCCGGGGCGCGATCGTTAACATCTCGTCGGTGTCCGGCCTGCTGGGCGGCCACCCGAGCCTCCTCTACCCAACCTCCAAGGCGGCCGTCATCGGGCTGACCCGGAGCATGGCGGCGCACCACGCGCTCCAGGGGGTGCGGGTCAACTGCATCGCGCCGGGGACGGTGTACACGCCGATGGTCGCCGCGCGCGGGATGACGCCGGCGCTGCGCGAGGCGCGCCGAAAGGGGACGCTCCTCCAGGTCGAGGGGACCGCCTGGGACGTGGCGCAGGCGGCGGCGTTCCTGGCGAGCGACGCGGCCCGCTGGATCACCGGCATCGTCCTGCCGGTCGACGCCGGGGCGACCGCCGCCCGGCTCCAACCGCTCTCGCCGCCCTCGGACGGCATGCCGCTGCCGGGCTTCGAGGCACCGGAGGGCGCGTAGCGCGTCACCGCGACCCGGCCCGCTGACTGTCCACGATCGTGCCGTGTTCGAGGCCGGCCTCCGGGAAGCGCCCGGCCTCCGCGCTCCCCCGTTCCCGGCAGACCGCTGGTACACTCCAGTGAGGACACCTGAATCGCACGCATGGACGTTGAGGGAGGTCCGATATGGCCGCCGTCCGCCGCGCCGACGTGATCTGGCAAGGGGAGCTCGCCCGGGGCTCGGGAACCGTCACCGCCGTCAGCAGCAACGCCTTCTCCGAGCTGCCGGTGACCTGGGGCTCGCGCATCGAGCGCCCCGATGGCCGCACCAGCCCCGAGGAGCTGATCGCCGCCGCCCACGCGAGCTGCTTCGCGATGGCCCTCTCCGCTGGCCTCGGCCGAGCCGGCACCCCGCCCGAGCGGCTGTCTATCACGGCCGAGGTCACGTTCGACCGGGTCGACCAGGGCTTCAAGGTCCAGTCGAGCGCGCTCACCGTGCGCGGCAAGGTGCCGGGCATCGACGACGCGAAGTTCCGCGCGGCGGCCGAGGACGCCAAGGAGAACTGCCCGGTGTCCCAGGCGCTCAAGGGGAACGTCCAGCTCAGCGTCGACGCGTCGCTGGAGTAGCAAGGCGTGAGGGAAGTGCCTGCGTGACCGTCCACGCGCCCGGCGAGGCCCGGAGCGAGCGGGCGCGGTCGGTCGCCGCGCGCCCTGATTGCGTTGCGAGCGGAGTACGCCGATGACCGCGACCTGGGCCGAAGGTGGCCTGACGCATCGGTACGTCGACCTCGCGGACGTGCGCCTGCACTGCGTCGAGGTGGGCAGTGGCCCGCTCGTCGTGCTGCTGCACGGCTTCCCCGACTTCTGGTACTCCTGGCGCCATCAGCTCCCGGCGCTCGCGGCGGCCGGATTTCGGGCCGTCGCGGTCGACATGCGCGGGTACAACCTCTCGGACAAGCCGCGCGGTGTTCGGGCCTACGACAGCGCCGTCGTGGCCCGCGACGTGGCGCGCCTGATCGGCGCCCTCGGCTCGGGGCGCGCGGTCGTCGTCGGGCACGATTGGGGCGGCGCGGTCGCCTGGCTGGTGGCGATGCGCCATCCCGAAGTCGTGGAGCGGCTCGTCATCCTGAACGCACCACACCCCGAGCGCTTCCTGCGCGGGCTGCGCACACTGCGCCAGCTTCGCAAGAGCTGGTACATGTTCTTCTTCCAGCTCCCCCTCCTGCCGGAGGCGAGCGTACGGGCCGGCAACTTCGCGCTCCTGCGCCGGATGCTCCGCACCGACCCGGTCCGTTCGGATGCGTTCACCGAGTCGGATATCCGGCGCTACGTCGAGGCCCTGTCGCGTCCGGGGGCGCTAACGGCCGCGATCAACTACTACCGCACCCTCTTCCGACGCGACCCGCGGCGCGCGCTGGAAGAGCTGCGGCCGATCGAGGCGCCGGTCCTGGTGATCTGGGGAGAACGAGATCGCTACCTCGGCGCCGAGCTTGCCCAGCCGAGCGCCGCCTGGGTGCCCGACGTTCGAGTCGCTCCCCTGCCGGACGCGAGCCACTGGGTCCATCTCGACCGTCCCGACCGCGTGAACGCCCTCATGCTCGACTTCTTGGCCGAGCCCTACCCGGTCACTACACGCACTGGTTCAGGTTCATCCTGACCCCGAGCCGGCGGCCCCGCCCCGGCCGGGTTTGCCCTGTCCCCGTTCCGTCGCCCCGACCGGACCGCACCCGTCACCGCCGGGTCGGTGCCGTCAGCGCCTGGTCCCGAAGATCGACCAGGCGACCTCGCCGAAGATCTGCGCCCGCTCGGCCTCCGGCTTGTTGGCGAAGCGCTCCAGCGGGAACTTGAGGGCGTTGGCGTACCCCTCGCGGCCGCTCACCGGCGGGAAGTCGCTGCCCCACATCAGCCGAGTTGGGCCGAAGGCGTCGTACGCCCGCTCGAGCAGCGGCGGGATCGGCTCGACGAACGGGAACGGCCCCCTGACCGGCATCGCCCGCGTCGCGAACTCGCCGAGCCCGTGGATCTTCATGTACGCGTTGGGATAACGCGCGAGGCCGAACACCTTCTCGGCCGGGCGGCGCTCCGGCGCCTCCTCGCGCGGGTTGTTCACCGACCCGAGGTGCTCGATCACGATCGGCAGCTCGGGGAATGCCTCGAAGACTCCCGCGAAGGCGTCGTCGGCGAACTCCAGGCCGCTCCCACCCGAGCTGATCGAAAGCCCGAGCTCCGCCGCCTTCCGCCAGAGCGCCAGGGGGTCGTCCCCCGGCGAGCGGTCCCCGGGTCGCAGCCGTACGCCGGTCGCCCCCTCGGCCGCGAGCCGCTCCAGCGCCCCGGGCGCATCCGACCGGGCCGGGTCGACGCAGACGACCGATGCCAGGCGGTCGGGGTATCGGCGCACGCACTCGGTCTGATAGGAGTTGTCGAACTGGCCACCGATCTGGATGAGGATCGCGCGCTCGACGCCGTTCGCGTCCATCTGGCGCAGCAGCACTTCAACCGGCTCGTACCACCCGAGCGCAGCATGACAGTGGCTGTCGACGATCATCATGGAGCACCCCCGGCCGCGCCCGATCTGGGCATTCGGCACCCCAGGGTACCCGACCAAGGGTTATCGATGCCGGCGCTCTGCTAGCCGGAGCCGAACAGGTCCGGGAAGAGGCCGCCGAGGAATCGGCGGGCCATGAAATAGCCCGGCAGCAGGTAGACGCTGCAAAGCACGACGACGATGACGACTACCCAGAGACCGGGCAGGCCGAGGTCCGGGTAGTCATTGCGGCGGACTCGCCGACGTCGCGGCGGGTCAAGCGGCGCTCGGGTGACGTCCGGCAGCTCGGCCAGGGCAAGCTGCCGGGCGCCCGGCCCGGACGGCACACGGCGGAACGTCGGCCGGGCGGATGGCCGGCTCAAGAGGTCGGCGATCGAGGCGGGCCGGTCGGGCGCACGGTCCGGCGCCGCCGCCCGCTCCAGCTCCCGGACGAACTGCAACCCCGTCGCGAATCGGCCCGCCGGCGCCGCGCTCAACTGCGCGAGGAGCACACGCTCGACCGCGGGTGGCAGTCTGCAGCCGCGCTCGACCGGCGGGACCGGGCGACGCGTCGGCGACGCGGCAGCTCCGGCCTCGAAGGGCAGGGCACCGGTCAGCAGCTCGTAGGCGATGACGCCGAGCGCATACAGATCATCCGCCGGCCGCGCGTCCTCACCAACCAGGAGCTGCGGCGAGCGGTAGGCCGCGTCACGCTCCGGGTCTGGTACTGGTGCAGCGGCGAGGCGCTCCGCATAGGCGGAGGTCGGCGCGGGACGCGGCGCTGCCGCGCGCGATCCGGGCGTGGCCCCGAGCGTGACGGCGACTCCTGGCCCGAGGGTGCCGCCCGGCCGGACGTCCACCTGCCATGGCCGCACGGCCGCGTGGATAGTGCCTCGCGCGTGGAGGCGATCGAGCTCCCGCCCCAGCGACCGCAGCAGGTTCAGCACGCTCGGCAGTGGGAGCGGACCCTCCTCCTCCAGCAGCCGGTCGAGGGCGCGCCGCTCGTGGGGCCGCTCGACCGGCCCATCGGCAGGCTCCTCGCCCGGCTCCCGCTGCCGATCGTCGCTCGCGGTCACGGCATCCTCCCCGCCGTCATCGCGTGGCCCCGAGCGGCTCGTCCATTGACGGCAGGCTGGGGAGGACACGCTCTAGCTCCCGCAGCGCGACCTCGTCCAGCACCGGCCCCGGCTGGCGCAGGCCGGCGTGGCGGATCAATCCGCGTCGTCGGAGGACCTCCTTCATGACGGCCAGCCCGACGCCCGGCAACCCGCACGACACGAGCAGCGGCAGCCAGCGCCGGAACGTCGCCTCGGCGGCGTCCTCGTCGCCGACCTTCATCGCCCGGTACACCTGGAGCAGTGCCTGGGGGTACGGGAAGCCGGTCATCGCGCCGTCCGCTCCCCGCCGCAGCTCACCAAGCAAGTGCATGCCGCCGAGCCCGCCGACCAGGCCCACCTTCGGGCCGAGCAGGGCGCGCAGGCGGGCGATCTTCGGCGCCGTGGGCGGATCCTCGACCTTGGCGCCGCCTCGTCCGCCGGCCGCCGTCAGCAGCTCGACGATCAGCTCAGCCGAGAGCTGGACACCGGTCTCCGACGGGAGATCCTGAACCACGACCGGCAGACCCTCGGCGCCGATCGCCCGGTAATGCTCGACCAGCGCCGGGCCGGGCCTGGCGAACGACGGCGGAGCGACCATCACCGCCCGGGCGCCAGCTCGGCCGGCCGCCCGCGCTCGCTCGGCGGCAACCCTGGTGCCTCCGTGGCTGACGGTGACGATGAACGGCTTCCCCTCGGCGCGGCACACGTCGGCGACGATGGCGACGATCGCCTCGCGCTCGCGGTCCGCGAGCTTGCTCGCCTCGGCGTTCACCCCGAGGGCGACGACCCCATCCACCCCGACCGCCAGCGTGCCGCGCACGAGGTTCGCCAGGCTGTCGGCGTCGATCGCGCCGGCCTCGTCGAACGGCGTCACGAGGATCGGCCAGACGCCGCTCAAGCGCCACCCATCGCTCATGTCAGCTTCCTCCTGGAGACATGCTGGTGAGACGCTGCTCGACCGCGCCGGCCGGTGCTCACTCGCCCGCCGCGGGAGCCCGAGGCATGATAGACGACGCAAACGATTGTCACTGGGGTTCTCGAATGGCAACGTGTCCGGCGTCATCCCGAGCATGACCGTTTGGCATACACGCGGCACAGGGTGGTAACCGCCTGGTTGATGTGCGCACTGTTCCATCGTGCAAGTTGGTAGAGAGCGCCGCTCGTCGCAACTCAGCCGGTGGCCGCCAGCGGTCGCCTCGTGCCACGCACCGCTGCGGGCCACCGTGGAACGGATTGTGCCGGAAGACCCAACGCCGCGCGGGGAGAGAACGACGCCGCGCGTGGCGCCGTGGGGCCGAGCGTGCGCCTCGGACGCCGGCCACGCCTCGGAGGACAGCATGCTGCTGCAAGCGCTCGATTCGGTGACTGGTCTCCTCGGCAAGAGCACCGACACTCAGGCTCAGTGGCTGGATACGCTCGGCGAGCAGCTCCAGCAGGCGACGCTCTCGGCGCTCTCTTCCGGCGGACCGACCGGCAAGAAGGTGGAGGACTTCCTTCACGGCTCCTGGTTCGGCCACCCGCTCCATCCGGCCCTGATCCTGGGCCCGGCCGGCGCCTGGGTCACTGCCGCCGTCCTCGATCTCATTGGCGCCGAGGAGGGCGCGGACGCGGCGATCGGGTTCGGCATCCTGGCCGCGCTACCGACCGCCATCAGCGGCATGGCCGACTGGAGCTACACGTCCGGCAAGGCGCGGCGCATTGGCCTCGTCCACGCGCTGTTGAACACGGCCGCGCTCGGGCTTTACATGGGCTCCTGGGTCGCCCGCAAGCGCAACAACCGGGCGATGGGGGCCGGGTTGTCGACCCTCGGTCTCGGCGCGGTGACCGTCTCGGCATACCTCGGCGGCGACCTGTCCTACAGTCTCGGTCAAGGCGTGAACCGGATCGCGTTCAGTCCGGACGTCGGCGAGACGAGCGAGAAGCTCTACGAGTTCCAGGCCGTTGCGAAGGCGACCGACCTACCGGAGGGCCAGCTCGCGGGCGGCGAATTCGCCGCCGGCGGCGAAAGGATTCCGCTCGTCCTGCTCAAGCGCGGCGATCAGGTCTACGCCCTGAACGGTACCTGCACCCATATGGGCGGGCCGCTCGCGGAGGGCAAGCTGGTCGGCGAGTGGTGCGTGGAGTGTCCCTGGCACGGGTCGCAGTTTGACCTGCGCGACGGCCACATCGTCCAGAGCCCGGCCGCCTACCCCCAGCCGCGCTTCGAGACGCGCATCCAGAACGGCAACGTCGAGGCTCGCCTGGCACGGTAACGGGCCAGGTGTGAGCATCAACGCATCGCCGAGCGCCTCGAGCAGGCGGCCCCTCCTCGTACGCTATCCTCATCCTGGCGTCCGACCGAGGGCGACCAGTCGATTAGGGAAGTGCGGGCGAGGTCATGGATGTGCTGCCGCCGATGCCGTCGGCGCGAGTGAACGTGCCAGGCATCGGGCTCATCATGACCGGTGTGCTCGGCATCCTGACCTCGCTGGCGGGGCTGGCCGTACTGGCGCTCGGCGGGGTGGCCGCGCTGGCGGATCCTGACGCCGCCGATGCCCTCGGCGGGATCAGTGTCTGGGGCTAAGCGTCCTCGGCCTGCTGATCTCGGCGTTCGTAGCCTCCGCCGGCCTGCAAATGCGCGCGCTCCGGTCGTGGGGCGTCGCGATGGCCGGCGCGATCCTCGCGATTGTGCCGTGCGGCCCCTGCTGCCTGCTCGGCCTGCCCTTCGGCATCTGGGCGATCCTGGTGTTGATCGACGACGAGGTGAAGCAGGCGTTCGCCACCACGCCACCGCCGCCCACGGGCCCGCCGCCCGGACCGGGCCCGGCGTAAAGGGCGTGCCGACCGGGTGGCCGAATCCGGCGTCGGGTGGCCCCGCAGTGTCAGAAAACGTGCCCGGGTGGTGTTCTCTTGTCTGGAGGCGCCGTGGCGAGGCCGCGCGAGCCGATAGCCGAGCGGGCGAGGCCGGACGAGGCGCACGGAGAGTCGAGGAGCGAGGATGATGCCCGAGGGAAACGGTCCCGACGCGGTGTGCTCGTGCTGAACGCGCTCGAGCCGGCCGGGCCGCCCGTGTCGGCCGCGCGGTTCGACGACCTGTTCCGGCGGCTCTATCCCGGGCTGCTGGGACTGGCGGCACGGCTGCTCGGGGAGCGGGCCGAGGCTGAGGACGTCGTGCAGGAGGCGTTCCTGAAGCTCGCCGACGACGCCGTCCTGGCGCGGCCCGATGATGAGGTGGCGGCCTGGATGCGGCGGGTCGTCCTGAACCTCGGCACGAATCGACTCCGTGACCGGCGCCGGGCCGCCGACCGCCTGGAGCGAGCCGGCCGACTCGGCATCGCGCTCGTCGACGGCGAGGCGGACGGACCGGCCCGGGAGGTTCTGCGCCACGAGGCGCGCGAGCAGGTCCGGGCCGCGCTCGACGAGCTGCCTGATCGACAGCGGGCCTGCCTGCTCCTCCGCCACGCCGGCCACTCCTACGCCGAGATCGCCGCGACGCTCGGCATCGCGGTCGGCTCGGTGGGCGTGCTGCTCGCCCGCGCCGAGCGGGCATTCGGCGAGCGGTACCGGGCGCGCTACCCGGAGCCGCGGCACGGCGTGTCGCCGTCCGACGAGACCCGGCCATCCCAGGCACCAACCCAGGAGAGTACCCATGATCGTCACCTGCCCTGAGCCGGGGCGCCTGCGAGCATGGCTCGATGGCGAGGCCGGGCGCGACGCGACCCCGCTCGCCAACCACGTGGCCGGCTGCCCGACCTGCCGCGCACTCGCGCGAGACCTGACCCACGACGCGGCCGTCGCCGCGCAGGCGCTCGGCGCGCTCGACGTCCCGCCCATCGATGGGGCCGACACGGAGCGGGCGCTTGCGCGGCTCCACCGGCTCGCCGGTCGCCGCGATGCGCCGGACGTCGTCGCTTTGGCCGGCTCGGCCGACGCGGTCCGCCCCATCCTCGCCAGAGCTGCCGTCGATGCGCCTATCCCCGGCGAAGCAACTGCCGGTAGACCAGGTACCAAGGAGAGTCGACCCATGCCCATCGCCCAGCGTTTCGCGCGCTGGCGCCTCGCGCTCGGCGGGCTCGCCGCCGGGCTGGCGCTGACGCTCCTGGTCGTCACCCCCGAGGGACAGGCCGCCGCATCCGGCTTCCTCGCCCAGTTCCGCACCCAGCGCTTCGCCGTCGTCACCTTCGATTCGTCGTCCGCCGACCGGCTCGGGCTACAGCGCCTCGAGCGGCTCGGAACACTGACCCGGACCGGCGGGGCCCAGGTGGCTCGCGGGAGCCAGTCGGGCCAGGAGGTGCGGACGATCGAGGAGGCGAGCCGGCGGGTCGGCTTCGCCGTCAAGCAGCCGGACCCGGCCGCCCTGCCGGCCGGCGTGGCGCGAACGCCGAAGATCACGGCCGCGCCGGCCGGTGAGACCCGCTTCACGTTCGACCGTGAGAAGGCCGCCGCCTACTTCCGGGATCTCGGCCGAGCGGACCTCCGCCTGCCCGACCGACTCCACGGCACGACGCTGGTCATCTCGACGCCGCCGATGGCGATGCTCCAGTACGCCGCTGCCGACGGCAAGCCGGCCGTGATGGTCGGCCAGACGAGCGACGTGCAGGTGAGCGTCGAGGGGGGCGCGACGCTCGAGGAGGTGCGCGAGTACCTACTGTCGGTACCGGGCGGCATGCCGGCCGAGCTGAGCCGCCAGCTCCGGGCGCTGGACCGGTGGGAGAGCACCCTGCCGATCCCCGTCCCGGTCGGCAAGATCGCCTGGCGCGAGACGACGATCCACGGCGGCCAGGGACTGGTGCTGACCGACAACACCGGGCTGGGCAGCGCCGCGCTCTGGCGGCAGCCGGATGGGCGGATCGTCGGGGTGGCCGGGCCGTTGAAGGGCGACGAGCTGCAGCGTGTCGTCGACTCCATCCGCTGATCCGCGCATGGCCGGCTCGGGCGAGCCTGGCACCGCCCCGGCCGCCGCGCGCGATATTCCCGTCTCCAGTTCGGCCCCGGGGGCGGCAACCGACCCGGCGGCCTTCCCGGCCATCGAGGCTCGCGGGCTGCGCAAGGTGTACGGCCGCAAGGTCGCCCTGCACGACCTGACCCTGACCGTCCAGCCCGGGGAGGTGTTCGGCTTCCTCGGGCCGAACGGGGCCGGAAAGACGACGACGATCAAGATCCTGACCGGCCTGGTGACCGCGACGGCCGGTGAGGCCCGGATCTTCGGCACGCCGGTGACCGACCGGACGGCGCGGCGGCGGGTCGGCTACCTGCCGGAGCTGTTCCGCTTCCACGACTGGCTGACCGGTGCGGACCTGCTCGACTTCCACGGGCGGCTGGCCGGGATGGCGGCCGAGGAGCGTCAGGCGCGGATCCCGGAGGTGCTGGCGCTGGTCGGGCTGGAAGGGCGCGGCGACGAGAAGATCCGCGGCTACTCCAAGGGGATGACCCAGCGGATCGGGCTGGCCCAGGCGCTCCTGCAACGCCCGGACCTGGTCCTGCTCGACGAGCCGAGCTCGGCGCTCGACCCGGTCGGGCGGCGCGAGGTGCGCGACCTGATCCGCGGCCTGTGCGCGACCGGCGTGACCGTGTTCCTGAACTCGCACCTGCTCGGCGAGGTCGAGTTGATCTGCGACCGGGTGGCGATCGTCGACCGTGGGCGGGTCGTGCGGGCCGGGCCGTTGGCCGAGGTGGTCGGGGGGAGGCCGGAGCTGCGCCTGACGCTCGGCCGCGCCGACCGCGAGCTGCTCGCCGCGCTCGGCCGCCACGGCGACGTCATCTCGTCGGAGCCGACGGCGGATGGCCGCGTCGACGTCGTGCTGGCCGTGGACGATCTGGATCGGGCACCGGCCGTAGCGCGGGCGGCCCTGACGGCCGGCGCGGAGCTGTTCGGGCTGGTGCCGGCGCGCCGCTCGCTCGAAGAGGTGTTCGTCAGCCTGGTCGAGGGCGGCGACGGATGAGGCAGGCTCGGTGAACGCCTTGACGATCGCGCGGTTCACGATCCACGAGGCGGTCAGCCGCCGACTGGTGCTGGCGGCGCTCGTGCTGAGCGCCATCTTTCTTGCGCTGTTCGCGCTCGGCTTCATGATGCTCTACGGCATGGTCGTCGAGGAGGTCGCGCAGCGGCCGGCCGTGAGCGATGATCAGGAGTTGGTGCTGGCGCCGAGCCTCCTGACCGTCCTCGGCCTGTACGCCGTCCACTTCCTCTCCAGCTTCCTGGCCCTGTTCCTGACCGTCAATGCGATCTCCGGTGAGATCGACTCGGGCACGCTCCACGCCGTGCTCGCCCGCCCGATCCGCCGCGTCGAGTTCATCCTGGGCCGCTGGCTGGCGTATGTAGCCATGATCGGGGCGTACGTCGGCGGGATGGCCGGGCTGATCTTCGCCATCGCCTTCGCGGTCGCCGGCTACCAGCCGGTCGACGCGCCGCGCACGCTGGTGCTGATGGCGCTCGGCGCGGTGCTGCTGCTGTCGGTCAGCCTGTTCGGGAGCAGCATTCTGTCGACGCTGGCGAACGGGGTCGTCGTCTTCACGCTGTTCGGGCTGGCCTGGCTGGGCGGGATCGTCGAGTTCATCGGCACGCTGGCGCAGAACGGGGCGATGGTGAACCTCGGGATCGTCGTCAGCCTGCTGGTCCCGAGCGACGGGGTGTGGAAGGCCGCGTCGTTCTACGCCCAGTCGCCGGCGTTCGTGGTCATGGCCAGCGCCCAGCCGGTCGGGATACCGTTCTTCGGCAGCACGCCGCCGGCGGGGCCGTTCCTGGTCTGGGCCGGCGTCTACCCGCTCGTCTTCCTGCTATTCGCCGTGAGGGCCTTCTCGAAGCGGGATCTGTAGCCCGCATCGCGTCCGCTCATCCCGTCATTCGGCCAGCTTGGCGGCCGACCCTGGGGTATCGGCGATTCCCACGGCCGCCAGCTCGCCGGATCGCCGGCCAGACGGCCGGGATCCGAGTGACCGACAGTCGCCCGGCATTCGGCCCTAGCGGACCACCGCGCCGGTCCGCACATTCGCCTGGAGCCGGCGCCCTGCTCTAGAACGCGTGATCTATTCGTAATGCCAAACCTCTTCCAGAACGAATGTTCTTGTCGTAGGATGGTCCTGTGCATATGCACGGCCCGGCCACGCCGACCGGGTCGCGCGTAGACCTCGCCCCCGGGAGGAATCCAGGGGCGTGCCGGGAGGCGCCCCATGCCGCGCATCGTTCGATCGGGATGCCAGTGGAGGACGGGGCATCCGCCTGCCCCGCGCGGGGACGTCAGGAGTCATCACGGAGGAGATCGACCATGAACGTGGCACTCTGGATCGTTCAAGGACTGCTGGCGCTCTTCTTCGCGCTCGGCAGCGGAGCGCCGAAGCTGCTCCTGCCGGCCGAGATGCTGCCGCCGCCGCCGATCCCGCTGCCAGGCCCGTTCATGCTGTTCATCGGCGTGGCCGAGGTGCTCGGCGCGCTTGGCCTGATCCTGCCCGGGCTCCTGCGCATCCGGCCGGACCTGACGCCCCTGGCGGCCGCCGGACTGGTGTTCGTCACGATCGGCGCCACGGCCTACCAGCTGGCCGCCGGTGAGCCGGGGAACGCGCTGTTCGCCGTGGCGATCGGACTGGTCTGTGCGTTCGTCGCCTACGGCCGCTGGCGGCTGGTGCCGCATCGCGGGCGGTCTCACCCGTCGGCGCTCCAACCGGCACGTTGAGCGCGGCGCCACGCCGGGGGCGCCCTCCCCGCCCGACAACGTCCCCCCAGGCGTCTCTCGTCGCCACACCCAATCGAACCGCTTCCTCTGGTCGCATGCCCGCCTGGTCTCGCCGGCGAGCTATCGGCCCGGGATCTCGGAAACTAGGAAGGAGTGAAGAATGACCGGGGTACGAGTACTGGTTGGCACGCGCAAGGGCGCGTTCGTCCTGACGTCGGACGGCACGCGCGAGCAGTGGGACGTCAGCGGCCCCCACTTCGCGGGCTGGGAGATCTACCACCTCAAGGGTTCCCTCGCCGACCCGAACCGAGTGTATGCGTCGCAGTCGAGCGGCTGGTTCGGCCAGCAGATCCAGCGCTCCGACGACGGCGGCAAGACCTGGGCGCCGGTCGGCAATGCGTTTGTGTACGACGGCGTGCCGGGCACGCACCTGTGGTACGACGGCACGCCGCACCCGTGGGAGTTCGCGCGCGTCTGGCACCTCGAGCCGTCGCTGACCGATCCGGACACCGTCTACGCCGGGGTCGAGGACGCCGCCCTGTTCCGCTCGACCGACGGCGGCCAGACCTGGCAGGAGCTGCCCGGACTGCGTACCCATGAGTCTGGGCGCTACTGGCAGCCGGGCGCGGGCGGGATGGCCGTCCACACGATCGTTCAGGATCCGAACGATCCGGGGCGGATCTTCATCGCCATCTCGGCGGCGGGCGTGTTCCGTACCGACGACGCCGGCGAGACCTGGCGGCCGGTGAACCGCGGCCTGAAGTCCCCATACGAGCTCCCGAATCCGGATGCCGAGGTCGGCCACTGCGTCCACCGCGTCGCGATGCACCCGTCGCGCCCGAACGTGCTGTTCATGCAGAAGCACTGGGACGTGATGCGCAGCGACGACGCCGGCGAGACGTGGCAGGAGGTCAGCGGAAACCTGCCGACCGACTTCGGGTTCCCGATCGACGTCCACGCGCACGAGCCGGAGACGATCTACGTCGTCCCGATCAAGAGCGATTCGGAGCACTACCCGCCTGACGGAAAGCTGCGCGTGTACCGCAGTCGGACGGGCGGGCACGAGTGGGAGGCGCTCACGAACGGCCTGCCGCAACGCGACTGCTACGTGAACGTGCTACGCGACGCGATGGCGGTCGACTCGCTCGATTCGTGCGGCGTGTACTTCGGGACCACCGGCGGCCAGGTGTACGCCTCGCGCGACGCCGGGGACACCTGGGCGCCAATCGTCCGCGATCTGCCCGCCGTGGTGTCGGTCGAAGTCCAGACGCTGCCATGATCCGGGTCGCGCTCCCCTATCACCTGCGGACGCTGGCGCACGTCGACGGCGAGGTGCAGCTCCACGTCGAGGGGCAGGCCACCCAGCGCGCGGTCCTTGACGCGCTCGAGGCTCGCTACCCGGTGCTGCGCGGGACGATTCGCGACCGTGTCACGCACCGGCGTCGACCGCTCGTGAGGTTCTTCGCCTGTGGGGAGGATCTGTCCAACGAACCGCCGGACGCCCCGCTGCCGGATCCAATCGCGACCGGGTCCGAGCCCTACCTCGTCGTGGGCGCCATGGCCGGCGGGTAGGAGCCGGGGGGGGG
>JALYGH010000695.1 GCA_030777205.1 Chloroflexota bacterium | reverse complement strand
GGGTACTACGGCCCGCGCGGGGACGAGCCGCTCGACGAGGACGCGCCGGCGGGCGACGACTTCCTCGCCGGCGTGGTCCGAGTGTGGGAGCGCGAAGCCGATCGGGCCACCGAGGCGGGCGTTCGCGTGGTCAGGCTGAGGACGGGCGTCGTCCTCGACGCGCACGGCGGAGCTCTGTCGAAGATGCTGCCGGCGTTCAAGGCGGGCGTCGGCGGACCGGTCGCCGGCGGCCGTCAGTTCCTCCCGTGGATCCATCTCGACGACATCGTCTCGATGATGGTTGAGGCGCTCGAGGACGAGCGTTGGAGCGGCGCCATCAACGCCACCGCGCCCGAACCGGCTTCCAACGCGGAGTTCTCCAAGGCTCTCGGCCGGGCGCTGCATCGCCCGGCGGTCGGACCCGTGCCGGCGCTCGCGCTGCGCGCCCTCTACGGAGAGATGGCCGATCTCGTCGTCTACGGCCAACGAGCGGTCCCGCGCAGGGCACTGGAGCTGGGGTTCGCGTTCCGGCATCCTGACCTCGATGAGGCGCTCGAATCGGCGTTGCGCCGCTGAGGCCGAGCCGAACGCGAACCGCCCGTCCGCCGGTCAGCCGTCGCCGTGAGGAGAGTCGGTCAAGTAGCCGGACTCGTCAACGCCTTGCGGACTCGCCGCGGTCAGCGTCGCCGGGTGGAGTGGCGGCTGCGCCGCCGGCGCGCTTGAACGGCCCGACCTGCTTCCACAGCGAGTCCGGCTTGGGCGGCACCACGAGCCAGACGACGACGCCGATGACGTTGAGCAGCAGGCCGCTCGCCAGCCCCGGACCTTCCCCGTAGCCCTTTCGATGCGAAAGGTAGGACGCGACGATGGCCGACAGCAGCCAGGCATAGGTGAGCCAGAGAGCCTTGGCGCCGAGGAGGGCGAGGATGGTCATCCGCCCAGGTACGCCTTCTGGACCTCTGGGTCCTCGCGCAGCCGCGTCGACGCGTCGGCGAGTACGACGCGGCCCGTCTCCAGCACATAGCCGCGCGTGGAGACCTCGAGCGCGTAGTTCGCGTTCTGCTCGACGAGAAGGATGGTGGTCCCCTGCCGGTTGATCTCCTGGACCGTCTCGTAGATCCGGTCGACGAGGATCGGAGCGAGCCCCATGGACGGCTCGTCGAGCAGCAGGAGGGTCGGGTCGGCCATGAGCGCGCGACCGATCGCGAGCATCTGCTGCTCGCCACCGGACATCGTCCCCGCCTTCTGACGCTCTCGTTCCTTCAGCCGAGGGAAGAGGTCGAAGACGCGGTCGAGGTCGGATCCGATCTTGGCGTCGCGCCGGAGATAGGCCCCGAGCTCGAGGTTCTCGCGCACCGACATACGCTGGAAGCATCGCCGTCCCTCCGGGGAGTGCGAGATGCCGAGCCGGACGACGTCCTGCGCCGGGACCTTCGAGATCTCGCGCCCGCGGAAGCGGATCGATCCCCGCCGCGGAGGCGTGAGACCCGAGATGGAGCGCAGGGTCGTCGACTTCCCGGCACCGTTCGAACCGATCAGGGTGACCACTTCACCCTCGTCTACACGCAGGGAGACGCCCTTCAGCGCCTCGATCGCGCCGTAGTACGTATGGATCTCGTCGAGTTCGAGGATCGCCGCCATAATCACCCCTGCTTGCCGAGGTAGGCTTCGACGACGCGCGGGTCCTGCCGCACGCTGACCGGGTCGCCCTCCGCAATCTTCTCGCCGTGGTCGAGGACCGTGATCTGCTCGGAGACGCCCATCACGACCTTCATGTCGTGTTCGATCAGCAGCAGCGTCACCCCGCGCTACTCGCGCAGCCGATGCATGAACTCGGTCAACCTTGCGGATTCCTGCGGGTTCATCCCCGCCGTCGGCTCGTCGAGGAGGAGCAGCTTGGGGTTGGACGCGAGCGCCCGCGCGATCTCGACGCGACGCTGATCGCCGTAAGCGAGATGCACGGCGGCGAGTTCGAAGGCCGAGCGCTTGACGCCGACGTAGGACAGGAGCTCGTGCGCCTTCTCGCGGACCTCGCGCTCCTCGCGCCGGACGCGGGGAGTGCGCAGCACGGAGCCGGCAAGCGATGCCTTCATGCGCGGGTGCGCTCCCACGAGGACGTTCTCCACCGCCGACATCGTCCCGAACAGTCGGATGTTCTGGAATGTCCGGGCGACGCCGGCTGCGGTGATCTGGTCCGGACGCCTCCTCGTGATGTCGCGCGACTGGAAGCGGATCCGCCCCTCCGTCGGCTTGTAGAGCCCCGTCAGCATGTTGAAGAACGTCGTCTTGCCCGCCCCGTTGGGCCCGATGATCGAGACGATCGAGCGCTTCGGGACCGAGAAGGACACGCCGTTGACGGCGGTGAGGCCGCCGAAGCGCTTCGTCAGGCCTATCGTCTCGAGGATCGGCGCCGGCGCGGCGCCGTCGCCGTCGCGCGCATCGGCCACGGGCACTGCCCCTGGCGAGCTCACGCGGGCGCCTTCACGAGCGCGTCATCGACGCCGACGCCCTCGGTCAACTCGGCCTGACGCCGTCGCTCGGGTATCAGTCCCTCGGGCCGGAGAATCATCATGATCACGAGCAGGAACCCGAAGATCCCGAACGAGAGCTGGGTCAGGTCGAAGTCGAGGCCGAGCGCCTTGGGAACGCTGTTGAGCACGTCGGGAATCAGGTAGTTGTTGATCGCCGAGAGTACTATCGCGCCGACCACCACGCCCCAGAGCGACCCGAGCCCGCCGAGGATGACCATGGCGAGGATGAAGATCGAGAACGAGAACTGGAACTGGTCGGCATTGACGGTGTTCAGGTATGACGCCAGGAAGGCGCCGGACATGCCGCCGAACGCCGCGCCGGTGCCGTAGGCGAGCAGCTTGGTCTTGACCAGGGGTATGCCCATGCTGACGGCTGCCACCTCGTCCTCGCGGAGGGCGATCCAGGCCCGGCCGAGCCGCGAGTCGCGCAGCCGGAAGTTCACGTAGAGCACCAGCACGGCCATCGCCAGCGCGAGCCAGTACCACGGACGCAGGTCGAGCGACGTGAACCGCTCGAGGCCCGGGAGCTGCACCTTGTCGACCGGAGTGATCCCCTGGCGTCCCGCGGTCAGCTGGAAGTCGCCGAAGCGGATCTCGTCACCGTTGATCGCGATCCGGCCGATGATTTCCCCGAATGCGAGGGTGACGATCGCGATGTAGTCGCCGCGGAGCCGAAGCGTCGGCAACCCGATGATCAAGCCGGCCAGCGTTGTCAGGACGATCGCCAGCACGAGGATCAGCAGGAAGTTGAGATGCACCCCCGGGAGTTCGGCGGCCGGCCCGGATACGAACAGGTGGAAGCCGTCCTCTCCCGCCAGCTCGGACAGGAACAGCGATCCCCCGTAGCCCATCGCGTACGCCCCGATCGCGAAGAAGGCGACGTAGCCCAGATCGAGCAGGCCGGCGAACCCGACGATGATGTTCAGCCCGAGCGCCATCACGGCATAGGCCGCGGCGAGGACGAGGTTGTTCATCACGGACCCGCCGGCGTCGAAGAAGAAGGGCAGGACGACCAGCAGCAGGAGGAAGCCGCCGGCCAGCGCCAGCCGGGCCCCGTCGGGCATCTCGAGGCGGCGCGCGCGATGCGGCTTCGCGCCCGTCGTGGCGGCTGAGGCGCTCATCCCGCCTCGCGCGTCTGCTCGCCGAGGAGACCGCTCGGCTTGAGCACCATGATCAGGACGAGGTAGGCGAAGACGATCGCCGGCGTCCACGAGCTTCCGATGCGGTTGTCGGAGATCTGCTGGATGAAGCCGATGATGAAGCCGCCCAGCACCGCGCCCTTCACATTGCCGATCCCGCCCATGACGGCGGCGGTGAAGGCGATGAGGCCGGCGGTGAACCCCTGGAAGTACCAGACCGTCGTCTGGTACAGGGCGTAGATGAGGCCGGCCGAGCCGGCGAGCATGCCGCCGATGAGGAACGTGAGCGAGATCGTCGTATCGACGCTGATTCCCATCAGCCGCGCGGCCTCGGGATCCTGTGCCGTCGCGCGCATCGCCTTGCCCAGGCGCGTGGCGCCGATGAAGGCCGTCATGAGCAGGATCAGCGGAATCGTGACGGCGAGCGCCAGCACGTCGCCGTTGGAGATCTGCACACCGGCGACCTCGAGGACCAGCTGCTGCGACTTGATGACGTCGACGATGCCCTCGGGAGATCCGCCGAGCCAGAGCAGCCCCACGTTCTGGAGGATGAACGAGAACCCCACCGCCGTGATCAGCGCGGCGAGCTTCGGTGAATTGCGCAATGGGCGGTACGCGACGCGCTCGATCATCACGTTGAGGGCTCCGGACGCGGCCATGCAAAGCACGAGGGTCAGGAGCAGGCCGGCGGCGAGTCCGGCGACGCCGGTCGCCGCCGTCAGGCCGATCGTTCCGAACATGCCGGCGGCCACGAACGAGCCGATCATGAAGACCTCGCCGTGAGCGAAATTGATCAGTTCGACGATGCCGTAGACGAGGGTGTAGCCGATGGCCACGAGCGCCCAGATGGCGCCATTCGAAAGGCCGTCGACGAGGTTGTTGCCGAGACGCGCGAGGCTTCCTGTCTCGTTGAGGTCCTGGATGCCGTAGGCGACCGGCATGGCGAGCAGGAGCGCGATCAGCCCGTAACGGGAGATTCCCTCGCGCAGGCGTTCCACCGAGACGGTGGCTGTTGAGACGGGGACGTTGCTGGCTTCCATCGTGGAGTGCCGTAGAGAGGTGGGGCGAGCGCCGCCCGCCCCACC
>JALYGH010000694.1 GCA_030777205.1 Chloroflexota bacterium | reverse complement strand
GCCCTGGGCGCCGTTGCAGACGGCGACGAACAGCGCAGCGGCGGCGACGGCAGTCTTGCCCGACCCGACCTCCCCCTGGACGAGCCGGATCATCGGCCGCGGCTTGGCGATGTCGGCCAGGACGTCGGCGAGGGCGCGGCGCTGGCCACCGGTGAGCTGCCAGGGTTGGGCGCGGAGCAGCGCCGCGAGCGGCTCCTCCGCGCCGGCCAGCGCCGGCGCCTCGGCCCACTGCCACTGCAGCTTGCGCTGGAGCACGACGAGCTGGATGGTGAATAGCTCGTCGAAGGCGAGGCGGCGCCGCGCGACCTGGAGCGCGCCCTCGTCGTCCGGGAAGTGGATCTGGCGCAACGCGGCACTGAGCGGCCACAGGCCATGCTCCTCGCGGATCGAGCCGGGCACCGGGTCGGCAACTGTGTCGGCCAGCGCATCGACGGCCCACCTCACCCGCTCGCGGACGGCCCGGTCGGTCAGACCCGACGTGAGGGGGTAGGTCGGGACCATTCGGCGGGTGTGGATCGGCTCGCCCTCGGCGCGCTCCCAGTCCGGGTTCTCGAAGTTCAGCGCCCGCCCGTACGCGGTCAGCTTGCCGGACAGCGCCACGGCCTGGCCCGGCTGGACCGGGCTGAAGCGGCCGTGGCGGAACCAGGTCGCGGTCAGCGTACCGGTCCGGTCGGCGACCATCGCGACGATCTTGTGGAGCCCGCCGCGCGGCGTCGGCGAGATGTCGATCTCCCGGACGGTGCCGACGACGCTTGCGATCGGCTGCATGAGCAGGTCGGCGATGGGTGCAGCCGGCGGATACGCCTGATAGCGCGACGGGTAGTGGAAGAGCAGGTCACGGAAGGTGGCGACGCCGAGCCGGCGGAACAGCCCCGCCTCCTTCGCCTTGATCCCCTTCACCTCGTCGATCGGCGTCTCGGGCGGGGGTGCAGCCGGCGGGGCGGCGCGGCGCCTCGCTCCGGGCGGGACCGCGGCCAGGGGATCGGTCCCCTCACCCCGGAGTGCCCCCTCGGCCGCTGCTTCCCTCTCACCTCCCGCCATCCTCTCCCTCGCGAGGAGAGGGAGAGATGCCGAACGGTCGGCGCAATCACCCTGACCTGCCTCCCGAGTGGCGCGGTGCGACACGCTGCCCTCCCGGGGAGGGGATGTAGCCGCTGTCCCCTGGAGGGAGACGGGACGGGGTGGAAGAGAAGCGGGTGGCGAGGGCCAGTGCTCCAGTAGCGTGAGCGCCTCGTCGAGCCGCGCCGCGCGCTCGGCGGTCGTCAGCTCGGCGTAGCCCTCCAGTGCGGCGACCACCCGCCCGGCGAGGTCCAGGGTCATGGCGTCGCCGGCCTGGGCCACGCGCGCGCGCCAGTTGGCGAGGTACTTCGCCAGTCCGCCGACGACGGCGCGGTCCTGGCACTCCTGGCGGCGCTCCAGGCCCAGGACGTTGCGAGCGTTCTGGATCTCGGCAGGTTGACGGGGCGAACGTGCGACGGACATCGGACAGGCTGCTCGGGGAGGATAGTCTACCCGTCAATCCTACGCGACCGTGCTCCGTCGTGGAGCATCACGATGCTGATCGCGCTCCTGTGAACGTCCCCGCAGCAGGGCTCCGGCCGTGACCGCCACGCCCACGAGCAGCTAGGTGACACCTACGATTGGGAGGACACATGTGCTGACCAGGGGCGTGTCGGGACAAACGGGATGAGCTGACGGTGGGCTCACGCGCCCGAAACTGACCGCGTTCGGTTCCGCCCGTCCGGCTCTGGTCGTTCAACTGCGTCCTGGCAGGCGGACACTCGCGTCACCAGCAGCGACAGGAGCAGGCCCGTCGCGGCCGAGACGGCGACGGCCCCGCCGACCAGCTCGATCTCCCAGGCCAGCCCGCCGCCCACGCCGAGCGCCAGCGCCAGCATGTAGCCGCCCCACAGCGTCGTCGGCAGGAGCGCGGCGACGGCCGCGAGGCCCCAGCGCGGGCCGTCCGGGCAAAGCAGCCGCCCGATCGCCCCATCCGTCGCCAGCCCGGCCGCGAGCGCGACGGAGACGAGTGCATACAGCTCGCTGAGGGTGGCCTGGATGACCGCGTTCAGGGTCACCAGCACGGTAACCGCACCGAACGGGAGCCACCAGCGACGCAACAGGAGCAGCAGTCCGCCGACCAGCAGGGTCGTCTGGACGAGGAAGCCGGCCATCCCGAGCCCCTGACCGAGGAAAACGGCGCGCGGATCGGCCGACACCGTGGCGGCGCCGGCCCGCGCCGCGAACGGCTCGACGAGCGGACTGGCGGCCTGGGTGACGAACGAGTACATCGTCACGACGAGCCCGACCGAGAGGACCGCCGGCATCAGCTCCCCGAGCGACGGGCGGGCCGCGGCGCCGGGCCCCGGCAGGTCGGCGCGACGCCAGGCCGCGCGGAGCGGGCTGGTGACGAACAGGGTGATGCCGGCGAACAGGAGCAGATGGGTCGGGCTGACCAGCGCCGCGAGGTCCTTCTCGACGCCGAACAGCTCGTGCCAGACCGCGTCGCCGAGGGCGCCGGCGACGAACACGACCAGCCCGATCAGTGCCTCGGCGTACCCCTCCGGCGCGGCGAGTCGCCAGGGCAGGCCGCGCCGGGCGTTCCGCCACGTCGCGCCGCCGACGACTGTGGCGACGACGGCGAAGCCGGAGTAGAACACCGCGTGCCAGGGCGTGAAGAACGTCTCGAGGGCCGGGACGTACTTGTGCGCCCAGGCGTCGACGGCCATCCCGACCGAGAGCCAGACGCAGCCGGCGACCATGATGGCGTCGAGGCGGCCATCGGCGCGCGGCCGTCGCGTGGCCGTCGCCCGGGCTACCGCGGCCCCGATCATCGTCGGCGTGGCGGCGGGCTAGCGCGAGATGAGCAGGTTGAAGTAGGTGCTGCCGACGCCGGTCGCGCCGTTCGGCGCCGTGACGCTGACTCCGACGCCGACGAAACCGGCCTCGCCGGCCGGCGTCCAGGTCACGGTCGCGGTGCCGTCGGCGCTCGTGGCCGACGCGCTCGGCTGCTCGTCGCGCGTCGTGCGGATGGTGGGGATGGCGCCCGCGACCGGCCGCCCCTGCTGGGTCACCTTGATCGTGAGCGTCTGCTCGCCATCCCGCAGCTCGGTCTTGGCGAGGCTCACGTCGACGCTGAGGACATCCGCGCTGGCGGCTGACGAGGACGTGCTGCCGGCCGGCGACGAGGTCGCGGACGCACCGGACGATCCCGAACCAAACGATGAACTCGAGGCGGCGGACGTGGCCGCGGCGGCAGCGTTCGCCGCGCCCGGAGCCGATGCCCCGGACGCGTTACTCGGTGCGGCGGCCAGGTACTCGGCGCTGACCCAGCCGCGCCTATCGCCCGGGGCACGGACGTTCTTCCAGGTCAGGCCATCTCCCTGGCGGTCCTCGCCGACGATCTCGACGACCGTGCCCTCGGGGAGCACGGCGACGACGCTGGCCGTCCGCGACGGCTGGGCACGCAGCCGGACGCCCTGGTTGTCGGTCTTGGCCACCTGCATCTGGGTGCCCGACGAGGCGGCGCCGGTAGCAGTCGCTCCGCCGCTGGAGCCGGTCGTGCCGCTGCTGGTACCGGTCGACGCGCTCGTGCTTGCCGAAGGACGCGGATTGAGTGGGCGAGGCACTGCCTGGCCGCGCTGGTTCTTGTAGCTCGGGTCGATCTTCCCGAGGACGGTGGCGGCGAGCGCCTCGGCCTCGGCCATCTGCGTCGGCTTCACCAAGCCGGCGACCGTGATGCCGACGACCATCGCGCCGCGGCGGAACAGGTACAGGTGGGCGACCGCGTCGCCCGCGCTCGACGTCCCGTTCATGGTCAGCCCGGTCGCATCGTCGCCGAGCTTGGCCACCTTGGTCTCGGTCCAGGCGGGGCTGGCCGTGACGAGCGCCTGGCGCGAGTTGGCGAACTGCTCCGCGGCCTGCTGCGCGTTGGCCGTGCGGGCGACGAGGCTCTTGATCTCGATCGGCCCCTCCTTGAAGTTCTCGGGCGTCTGCGGGCGCGCAAAGTCGGCCTCGTACACGGTGATGCCCGGCACCGGCTCGCGCAGCTCCGTTTTGCTCGGATCAAGGGTGAACCCGGGCCGTAGGTCGGCGACGGTCAGCGAAGCGGCTTGCGGGTCGACCGACAGGTCCTGGGACTGGGCAAGCACGGAAGGCGGCGCGCTGGCCGCGGGCACGAACGCGAGCGACAACGCGACGGCGGCGGCCGCCAACCCCAGCCGCGCGGGCAGGATCCTGTTCATGGGTTAAGCCTCGTCGAAGATACCGATGCGACGGTACCTGGCGTTTCGATCCGCAACCAGGCGCTCGACGTCGAGCGCCTCGCCGCACCTGTAGGAACGGTCAAGCTCCTCCAGGGTCGCGCCGAGGGCATCGCCGAGCGCCACGGCGACCGCCGCGCGGTCCGTGTGGGCCCCGCCCGGCGGCTCGGGGATGATACGGTCTACGACTCCAAAACGCCAGACATCCTCGGCGGTGATCTTCATCGACGCGGCAGCCTCGGCCGCCAGCCCGGCGTCGTTCCAGAGGATCGACGCGCACCCTTCCGGCGAGACAACCGAGTAGATCGCGTTCCCCAGCATCAGCACCCGATCGGCGACGGCGATCGCCAGCGCGCCGCCGCTGCCGCCCTCGCCGATGATCGCCGCGACGACCGGGACCCGCAGCCGCGCCAGCTCGAACAGGTTGGTGGCGATGGCGAGCGCCTGCCCGCGCTCCTCGGACGGCAGAGTCGGGTCGGCGCCGGGCGTGTCGACGAAGGCCACCACCGGCAGGCCGAACTTCTCCGCCTGCTTCATCAGGCGCAGCGCCTTGCGGTACCCCTCCGGGCGGGGCATCCCGAAACGACGGAAGGCGTTCTCCTTCGCGTCACGGCCCTTCTGGTGGCCGATCAGCATCACCGGGCGGCCCCGGAACCGGGCCGGACCGCCTATCAGGGCCGGATCCTCGGCGAAGAGCCGATCGCCGTGCAGCTCGACGAACTCCTCGAACAGCGCGCCGATGTAGTCCAGGGTGTACGGGCGCTCGGGATGACGGGCGAGCTGGACCCGATCCCACGGCGTGACGTCGGCCGCGGGTGGGCGACCGGCCGCGACGCGGCGGACGTGCTCGCCGGCGACCAGGTCGCGGCGGGCCTGCTGATCGGCATATGTGCGCCGGTCGGCGGTAAGGCGCTCCTCGGTGCTGGCCAGGGTCAGCTCCCCTTTCGGGCGGTCGCGCCGTTCGCTGTCGCGCCGTCCGATCCACCATACAGGCGAAGCAGGCGCGCGATCGTCGGTCGCAGGTCGCGGCGGAGGCCGACCAGGTCGATCATGCCGTGGTCGAGCTGGAACTCGGAGCGTTGGGCGCCGGGCGGCGGCTTCTGCTTCGTGATTTGCTCGATTACCCGCGGCCCGGCGAAGCCGACGAGCGCGCCCGGCTCGGCCAGCAGGACATCCCCGAGGCCGGCGAAGCTGGCCGTGACACCGCCCGTCGTCGGGTCGGTCAGCAACGACAGGAACGGCACGCGCGCCTCGGCGAGCCGGGCGAGCGCGGCGGCCGTCTTGGCCATCTGCATCAGGGAGAAGATGCCCTCGTGCATCCGCGCGCCGCCGGACGAGCACACGGACAGTAACGGCAGGTGATCCGCGAGCGAGTGCTCGACGGCCCGGGCGACCTTCTCCCCGACAACCGAGCCCATGCTCGCGCCCAGGAAGCTGAAGTCGGCGACCACGATCCGCAGCGCCACGCCCTCGATCTGCCCGGTCCCGCAGACGACGGCCTCGCCGAGGCCGGTCTTCGTCTGGGTCTCGGCGAGCTTGTCGCGGTATGCCTGGCCGGCACTGACGAACCCGAGCGGATCGCCCGGGCGGAGCCCGCCGTCCTCCTCGACGAACGTACCGGCGTCGAGGAGCTGGGCGATGCGCTCGCGGGCAGCCAGTCGGGCATGGTGGCCGCACTTCTGACAGACGCGCAGGTTGTCCTCGAACTCGCGGACGTAGGTCAGCTCCTTGCAGCGGTCGTTGCCGCAGCGGACCCAGAGGTTAGCCGGGATCTCGGCCTGACTGGCGCGATCCCCACGATCGAAGACGTGGCCGAGGCCGCGCAGTCGGAAGCGTGCGGGTGGCGGAGCCCCCGGCGTTGCCGAGCCCTGCTCCGCATCGCCACGCTCGACGGTCACGTTCGCCGACGCGCTGTCCTCGCCGACCCCGATGTTCGGCGGCGTGTCCGGGCGGTGGTCGCGGCGAAAGAGGTCGCGAATCGGCACGAGATCAGGCTGCCCTTCGTCTAGCGTGAACTCCGCGATCGGGATCGGCACCGCCCATGCACGTTCGGTGCCGACATCAAGGGTTGCGCACGCTTGCCCGTTGGCTTAGTTGCGCCGATGGGACGGTAAAGAGGGCGCGTGCTGGCCGATCGGGGGTGCACGGGGCGCGAGCGGGCGGACATCGCCGACCTCCGATGCCAGAAGTCGCACGGAATCAGCGGCCACGGCGTCGGGGCTTTGAGGAGTCTACCAATGCC
>JALYGH010000693.1 GCA_030777205.1 Chloroflexota bacterium | reverse complement strand
CGCGCCCCTGCCGAGCAGCCCGGTCACAGACCGGACGTTCCGCCGCGATTATCCGCTACGCCAATGCCGCGAGCGGACGCGGGTCGACCGGCCGGCCGGTGGCGATCGAGCGTTCGACGGCCTCGATCATCGACACGACCGCCAGGCCGTCCTCGAGCGAGACGAGCAGCTCGTCGCCCCGGTCGACGGCGTCGCGGAGGTTGCGGAGCGCGCCGAAGTACGTCGAAGGCAGCGTGTAGCGCTCCCAGAGCGACGGCCGCGCGTACATGTGCCGCCCGACGACGTCCGAGGTCAGCTCGAAGCCCTGGCGCAAGCGGTCGACGTGCAGCCGGCCCTTGCTGCCGTAGATCGTGTGCTCCGACTCGATCACGCTCGGCCAGGCGCTGGGCAGGATCCAGGCCGTCTCGAACGTGCCGAAGCAGCGCTCGAACTTCACCGTCGCCTGGATCGCGTCGTAGGCGTCGATGCCCAGCTCGGGCAGCAGCCGCTTCTGGCCAACCGCGTACACCTCGACCGCCTCCTGGCCCAAGATCCAGCGCATGAAGTCCATCGTGTGGCTGAACAAGAACCACTGCGGCCCGGAGCGGCCGGCCCAGGCAAGCATCTTGGTCGGGACGTCGATCGTATCGGACAGCCGCGAGAAGAACATGACCGAGTCGCCGATCTCGCCGGCCTGGACGACCTCCCTGGCCTGCTCGATCGCCGGCATCCAGCGGTTGCCGAGGCTGACCGTCGCCGCGATCCCCGCCTGGCGCGCGGCGCGCACGATCGCCCGGGCATCCTCCGACGTCGTGGCCAGCGGCTTCTCGATCAAGAGGTGCTTGCCGGCCCGGGCGAGCCGGACGGCCGGCTCTCGGTGGGCGAAGTCCGGCGTGACGACGCTGGCGATCCGAATGTCGCTCGCGGCCACGTCGTCGACGCTGGTGGTGGACGCGCAGCCGAGCTTCTGGGCGACGGCCCGGGCCCGCTCCGCGTTCAGGTCGCACACGAGCGTGACTCGCGTGCGCGGGTCCCGGTTCCACTCCTCGGCGTGCTGCTCGCCGATCAGGCCGACGCCGACGACGGCCACCTTGATGGGCTCGTTCATCCTCGTTCCCTCCGATCACCCGGCGAGCGCCGCGTTGCGGTGCCCAAACATGAGGACGGCGGCTTCACCCGGGGGCGCCTCGCCTGCCGTCGAGTATCAGCTATCAGTGGACTCATCTCGGAGGTCGTCGGCCGGCGTCGCCGTCGAGACGAGTGCCGCCCCACCGGCGAGCTGCTCCCGGTCCCAGGTCACCAGTCGGGTGCCGAGCGCGGCGGCCGTGGCGATGTAGGTGGCGTCCGCCCCGCGCAGCCGAAGCTGCGCTCCGAGCCTCGTGGCCTCGTCAACCAGGTCGTCGGCCATCAGGACGAGCGCCAGTTGCGGATGGTCACGAAGCCGCTCGGCGAATCGCAAGCCACTGCCCGGATCGCCAGATCGCCGGGCGATGGCTGCGGCAACTTCGACGAGCAGGAAGCGCGGACTGAGCATATTCTCTCGTGCCGAGGCAACGCACTCGAACCACTCCTCGGACTCGACGTGTTTGGCGTCATCAGCCAGGAAATAGCTGATCCAGACGCTCGCGTCCGTGACACTCACGGGTCGCGTCGGATGTCGTCGATGACATCTTGGGCTGAGACGCCCTTCGGCCATGTCTTAGCGAGATCTGCGATCAGCGACTCCATGTCGCGCACCCATGCGCGCATCGCCTCGCGTCTGGCCTCACGGTCGTCCGGTTACTCGCCGCGGGGATCTGTTCGACCGGCACGACGCGAGGGATGACCTGGCCGCCGTCTGTCAACTCGATCGTCTCACCGCGCTCACGGTCGCGACGCAGCATCTCGCTCGTGCGCATCATCAGCTCGTCCACCTCGATGCTCGCCATCCTCGCCACCGCTCGCCCGCTCCTGGCCACATCATACCGGCACGCTGCGCCCGTGCTCCCCGATCGGCGTCCCGCTGGAGCGCCGGCCTGCATGCAGCGCGGCCGGCCGCCCGCATTGCTCCGCATCCGGCGCACCTTCTAGAATAGGCGGGCCTCCCGTCGTATCGAGTCGTTCTCGGCCCGGGCCCGTGTCATCGCGCGCGGCGCATGGTGGCACGCCTGGAGTAACGTGCCTCGGCCTCCGTTGTCTCAACTCTCGCCGCTCGTCCGGCGCTTCTTCCCGTGGGTGGCCGTCGACCTCCCGCTGGTCTGGTCGTGCTACGCCCTGGCCCTCCTCGTCCGCGGCGTCACCGCCGACCTGGAGTACTGGCCGGCCCTCCTGTTCGGCCTGCTCGCCAGCGTCGTCGTCCTCGTCTGCAACGAGGCGTTCGGCATCTACCGACGCTGGTGGCGCTTCGCCACCTCGCAGGATCTGGTGCCGCTCAGCGTCTCGGTCGGCAGCGCGACGGTCGTCGTCGTCGGCCTCGACCTGGCCTGGCCCGGCGCCCGCCCGATGCCGCTGAGCGTCGTATTCCTCGGCAGCTTCTTCGCGCTGTGCGGGATGACCGCGGTCCGGTACCGCACCAAGCCGTGGGCTGCCGTCAAGCGCACGTGGCGCCGCCTGACCGACCCGCCCGGCGGGACGACGACGCGCGTCCTGATCGTCGGCGCCGGCGAGGCCGGCCAGCACCTCGGCTGGCAGCTCCGCAATGGTCAGCCCGCCGAACGTCACGAAGTCGTCGGCTTCGTTGACGACGACCCCCGCAAGCACGGCATGCTGATCCACGGACGCAAGGTGCTCGGGGGCCGCGAGCGGATCCCCGCGCTCGTCGAGCAGCACGACGTCGACCTGATCGTTGTCGCCATCCACACCATCTCCGGGCGCGACTTCCGCGACATCGTCGGGACCTGCCAGGAGACGACCGCCCAGATCAAGGTCCTGCCGAACCTCCTCGGCACCATCCAGGGCGAGCAGCCGCGTATCACGCCGGGCCAGGGGTCGCTGTTCGGCGACGTCACCCTCGAAGACCTGCTCGGGCGCCGCAGCGTCACGATCGACCGCGAGGCATGCCGCGTGCTCGTGCGCGGCAAGGTGGTGCTCGTGACCGGCGCCAGCGGCTCGATCGGGGCGGAGCTCTGCCGCCAGCTCGCCGACCTGCGCCCGGCTCGCCTGCTGATGCTCGACGCCAACGAGTCCGGCCTCCACGACCTGCACGTCGAGCTCCAGGGGTACCGCTCCGACGACACCCAGATCCTGCCGATCGTTGGCGACATCACCCACGAGGCCCGGATGCGGGCCTTATTCGAGCGCGAACGCCCGGAGCTCGTCTTCCACGCCGCCGCCTACAAGCATGTCCCGCTGATGGAGGAGTATCCGGAGGAGGCGGTCCGGGTCAACGTTGGCGGCACCCGGCTGATGATGCAGCTCGCCGCCGAAACTGGCGCCGAGCGCTTCGTCCTCGTCTCGAGCGACAAGGCGGTCGAGCCGAGCAGCGTCATGGGCGCCACCAAGCGGGTCTGCGAGCTGCTGGGCGCCTCGATGCCGCCCGGTCGGACCCGCTTTACCGCCGTCCGCTTCGGCAACGTGCTCGCCAGTCGCGGCAGCGTCGTCCCGACCTTCGCCAAGCAGATCGACCTGGGCGGTCCGGTCACGATCACCGACCCGGAGATGAAGCGCTACTTCATGAGCGTGGCCGAGGCGTCGAGCCTGATCATCCAGGCGGCCAACTTCACGCGCGGCGGCGACGTGTTCCTGCTCGACATGGGCGAGGAGATGAACGTCGCCGAGCTGGCCCGACGGATGATCCGCCTGCGCGGGCTGCGGCCGGACATTGACATCCCAATCGTCGTGACCGGCGCCCGGCCCGGCGAGAAGCTCCGCGAGGTGCTAACCGCCACCGAGGAGCGGACCGAGCCGACGCCCCACGCGCAGGTGATGCGGGTGCTCGACCTGTCCGTGATGGCGGCCGACGAGCTGGCGCGAGCCGTCGGGGACCTCCTGGAGGCAGCGGGCGAGTGCGACCGCCGGGCGGTTCGCGCCCTGCTCTGGAGCATCGCCCGCGACGGCGTCGCCCCGGTCCCGCTCCGTGCCGGGTCACGATCGGCGACCGCCGCGCTGGCCGCCCCCCTCGTCGCGCCGCTCCCCCCCATAGCGAGACCGGCCGCTGCCGCCGGCCTCGGCTATGGCGGCGCACCGGCGAGCGATGAGGGAGCCTCGCCACCGGTCGGACGCCCGGCAGCCGAAGGGTCCTGGCCGCTGAGCGACGGGGCCCCGCTCGCCGTCGCCGCCGAGCGGGCGCTGGCGCTCGAACCCTGGTACGTCCTGCCGGCCGCCGCGATCCTGCTCGCCTACCCGAACCCGCTGGTCGGGCCGGCCGTCGGCCTGCTCGCCGTCCCCTGGCTCGTCCGCCTGGCGCGGACCGGCCGCTTGAGCGTCTCGACCCCGTTCGACGCGTCGCTCCTGCTCTTCCTGCTCGGCGCGGTGATCGGCCTGCTCGTGACGACGAACGCCGTCTGGGGCGGCATCCGGATGACGGGCGTCCTGGCCGGGCTGGCACTGTTCGGCCTGATCGTCAACTACGCGACGGATATCCACCGCCTCAAGCGCGCGCTCGTCGCGACGGCCGTCGCGGCCGCGCTTGGCTCGGTCCTGCTGGTCGTCCTGACGGCGCCGTACCTCCCGATGGGCGCACAGCCGGGTCCGCTGGACGGGCTGATCGCCGTGACCGACCCGCTCCGCGACCTCGTGCTCGGCTCCGAAGAGGCCCTGGAGCGATACCGCTTCCGGGCATCCGGAGTCGGCGCGCTCGCCACGTTCGGCCTGGCGCTGGCCGTCGGGCCGGCGCTGGCCGCCGCGCACCGCTCGATGCGCGTCGTCGGCTCCGTCCTGGCCGCCTTCTTCCTCGCGATCATCGTGCTCAGCGGGAACATCGGCTCGCTCGTCAGCGTCGTGGCGCTCGGCACGTTCCTGCTCGGGCTGCGCAACGGCTGGTTCATGGCCGCCGTGCCGAGCGTGCTGATCGGCCTCTGGGCGATGCTCCAACGCGGGCTGCTCGGGGTGTCCCCACCGGATGCCCTGCCGCTCACCGTCAAGATCGGTTTCTGGCAGAACGCGGCTGCGATGCTCCACGACTTCGCATTCACCGGTGCCGGGCTCGGGCTGCGCGGCGTCCGCGATCTGTACGAATCGTACTTCCTGGCGGTCGGACCGTCGTTCAGCCACGCCCACAACGCGTACATCCAGGCGTATCTGGAGCAGGGGTTGCTCGGCTGCGCCGGTCTCGTCACGCTGACGATCACCGTGTTCTTCTACGCCCGCCGCACGGTCGCGAGCGCTCGCCAGCCGCTCACCTGGGGGACGGCGCTCTCGGCGGCCGGCGCGGCGATGGTACTGCTCTTCGAAGGGCTGACCGAGGTCGTGCTGCTCACCAGCCTCGGGACGGTCCTGCTGCTCGTTGCCCTCGGCCTGCTCGTCGCGGCCGGGCGGCTGGATGCGCGGCCTCGCCCGGCCGAGGGGCGGGTACCGGGCGAGCGTCCCTGGCTGCCGCGCCCCTCCCCGCGCTCCGCGCTTGGCGGTCTGGCCGTCCTGGCGGTCACGTTCGTGCTCAGCCCGTACGCCAGCTCGGTCTTCCTCAACCTCGGCGCCGTCGAGCGGAGCCGAGCGTTCCTGGAAGACGGCGTCTCGCGCGAGGAACGCGATCGCCGCCTGGCGCGGGCGGAGGCCAGCTTGCGCCAGGGGATTGCCATCGACGACCGCGACCCGAGCCTCTGGCGCCACCTGGCCGAGATCGCGATCGCCCGCGGCGAGGCCGGCGAGGCGCGGTCGGCGCTGCGACAAGCCCGCGAGCGAACACCCGCGAGCGATGGGATGGCGCTATTTCAGCTCGGTCGGGTCGCCCGGGCGGGCGGCTTCACCCAGGACGCGATCCTCGCCTGGCAGGCCGCGGGGCGGGCGGACGCGCTCCGGGCCTGGGCCGCCGAGCTGCGCGGCCGCGGCCAGTGGGACCGGGCCAGCGCCGTGCTCTTCGCGCTCGCCGAGCTGCGCCCGAATGACGCCGACGTCCACGCGGAGTTCGCCCAGGCGGCGCGCCGGACCCGCCTCGGCGTCGACGGGACGATTCTCGAGCTCGAGCGGCTGGCCGAGGCGAG
>JALYGH010000692.1 GCA_030777205.1 Chloroflexota bacterium | reverse complement strand
ATGTCGGCGAAGAGGACGGTGACAATCCGTCGCTCCTCCTCGTCGACGTCCGCGGCAGAGACGGCAGGCGGCGCGGCGGCACGGCCGCGCCGCCGTCGTCCGGCAGGGTGCGCCGGGCGGCAAGACGTCATCGACGAGCCGCCACCGGTTAGGTTGCCAGGATCAGCCGATCCCGAGCGTGCGAACGAGCGACAGACCGACCGCCGCGCCGAGCAGCGCCAGCGCCAGCAGCACGACGAGCAGCACGACGAGGTCGACGCCGCGTCGCGATGGGGGTTCAAGATCGGGCACGTCCGGCACGACGTCGGCCTCGCGCACGGCAGCGGGAGCGTCCGGGACGTCGGTGCTGATCTTGGGTGGACCGCCGCGGCGGGCTAGGGCAGGTGGCCTCCGGTCGTCCCCGCCCGCTGGCGGCGCATTGGCGTCGGCCGGCGGGAGAGAGGTCTGCCTCCGATCGACCGGTCGCGGCAGCCCCGTAAGGGTCTCCTCGTCATTCGGGGCGTCGACCCGGATGACGACGGCCGAGATGTTGTCGACGCCGCCCCGTTGATTGGCGAGGTCCACGAGGCCGTCGGCGGCTCGCTGGGGGGGATACTGGCTCGCATAGCGGGCGATTTCCTCATCGGAGACGAGCCCGTGCAAGCCGTCCGAGCACAGCACCACGACGCTCCCGACCGTCAGGGAAGCGACGTAGAGATCGACGTCGATCGCGGGGCCGAGCCCGAGCGCGCGGGTGATGATGTTGCGGCGCGGGTGGACGCGCGCTTCCTCGGCGGTGAGATCGCCCGCTTCGACGGCCTCCGCGACCCACGAGTGGTCGCGCGTCAACTGGCGGATCGAGCCATCCCTGACGACGTAGCAGCGGCTGTCGCCGACGTGGCCGACGACCATCTGGTCCCCGAGCACGACGGCGGCCGTGAGGGTACTGCCCATGTGATCGCGGCCTTGAGCGCCCGCCCCCGCCCGGTGGACTGCGAGGTTGGCCGCGGCGATGGCGTCGCGCAAGGCCCGATCGACGGCGTCGGTATCGGCGGCGTAGTACGCGTCACGGGCGCTCTGCACGGCGATCGAGCTCGCCACGTCGCCGGCGGCGTGGCCGCCCATCCCGTCGGCGACGGCGCAGAACAGGCCGCGCCGGGCGACCTCGGGGGTGTCGGGTCGCTCGCACAGGACGGCATCCTCGTTGCTGGGCCGGACCTGTCCGATCGAGGTCGCCTGGCCGAGGGTCACCGCGAGCGGCCGACCTGTCGACTGGCCCATCATCGGCGCGTCGTCGGCCACGAGGCGCGTGCGCGCGGACTCACGTCGAGCTGACATGTCACCCGGCGAGTATAGGCGCCGTGGTGAGCCGGCAGCTAGTAAGGGAGCCGCCCCAAGGCTTGCCTATGTTTCGAGAGTCGCATACGGTAGGGGCGGGGAGATCTGATGATGACGGACCGCTCGTCGCGCGCCCCCGGTGCCGACCGATTCTTGCTCGGGATCGTCGTCGGCTCGGTCGCGCTCATCCTGGTCGGAATCGCGGCCGTGTTCTTCCTCGACCGGCCGCGCTCGGCCCAGGCTGTCGACCCGATCAGCCCGGCCGGGGTGGTCCAGGCGTACGTCGAGGCGATCCGGGCCGGCGACCGTGACCGCGCCTACGACCTCCTCAGCCGCGCGGCGCGGGCCGATCTCCGGCGCGACACCTACCGCGAGCGCTTCCCGTCGTACAGCAGCACGAGCGACCCGGGCACGCGCGTCGTGATCGAGCCCGTCTCCGAGACCGGCGACACGGCCGAAGTGAAGGTGACGATCAGCCGCTTTGCCACCCGCTCCGACCCGTTCTCGGCCGGCACGTACCATCGCGACGTGACCGTGCGGCTGGTCCGCGAGGACGGCGCCTGGCGGATCAGCCAGCCGGCCGAGCCGTACCACTTCACGTACTGAGCGGAGGGCACGGTGGCCGTCGCGCGGCGAGTCTACCTCTACGGCATCGCCCTCGTCGCGCTCGGGATGCTGGTCGCCGGCCTGGCTGGGCTGGTCGAGATCGCGCTCGAGGTCGTGGCGGAGACCGCGCTCGGTCCGTTCGCCGGCGTCGACGAGGACAACCTGCGGGGCCGGGTCAGCTACTCCGGCGCGCTGGTCGGGATCGGCCTCGTCGCCTGGCTGATCCACTGGTGGCTGGCCGAGCGCCCGGTCCGGCGCGGCGACGACGTCGAGCGGCGCTCGGGCGTCCGCAAGCTGTTCCTCTACCTCGTGCTGTTCGTCGGCGGCCTGGTGCTGGCCCTCAGCGCCCGCCAGCTCATCGCCGAGTTGCTCGAAGCCCTCTTCGGCCAGCTCCGATCGTCGGCCCTCGTCGCCGGCAGCGTCGTCCCGCCCCTGGCGACACTTCTCGCGGCCGGCCCGTTCTGGGCCTACTATGCCCGCGTCGCGGCGCGCGACCGTGCCCATCTGCCGGAGTCCGGCGCCGGTGCCACGCTCCGCCGCTGGTGCGTCTACGGGTTGAGTTTCATCGGCCTGCTCCTGCTCCAGCTCGGCGCGGCGCACCTGCTCGCGCTGCTCTGGGAAGCCGCCGGGCCGGGCGGTGCGGCGACACTCGCGAGCGGGAGCTGGCTGGCGCTGGGGGTGGCCGGCCGCGTCGCCTCGGTCGTCGCCGGGCTCGGCCTCTGGTACCTCGCCTGGGTCTGGGCCACGGCCCGATTCTGGCGCGACGCGGGCCCCGATCTCGAGCGGGACTCGGTCCTGCGCAAGGTGTACCTGTACGGCGTCCTGCTGATCGCCGTCGCCTGGACGATCTGGAGCCTCGGCCAGATGCTGTACGTGGTTCTGCGTGCGCTGTTGATCCCAGGTGAGGCGGCCGGCCTGCTGAGCAGCGTCCGCCGCGACCTCGGCTCGACCGTCGCGTACGGGCTCGTGTTCGGGCTGACCTGGCTGTACCACGCCCGGGTCATCGAGCGCGAGGCGGCCGCCACTCCGGAGCGCGAGCACCAGGCGACCATCCGCCGGATCTACGGGTACCTCGTGGCGTTCGTCGGCGCGCTCACCTTCGCGATTGGGCTCGGCGGCACCCTCGCCACGGTGCTGGAT
>JALYGH010000691.1 GCA_030777205.1 Chloroflexota bacterium | reverse complement strand
GCGCGACAGCCCGGCCCAGGCCATGTTGGCCGGCCCACCGAGGCGGATCACGCGCATCGGCGAGTAGCCGCGTGCCGCCAGCGCCGGCGCCAGCTCGGACTCGCCGCAGGCCGGCGAACCCGCCGTGCGGTGACGCCCAAGCCTTGCCAGCAGGCGGTCGCCCGGTCCGGCCGCGAACACCGTCAGCATGCTTCCCTCGGAGAGGAGGCCGTCGATCGCAGCCAGCCGAGCGCGCCAGCTCTCGGCCAGGGGCGCGGCCCAGACGGCCCCCCGGAGCTCGCCGGCGCGCGGCGGCTCGCCGACTGACTCCGGGTCTAGGATGACGGCGTCGTCCTGGCTGGCGGCCCGCGCCAGGCGCCCGGCAGCGTCGGCCAGCTCGGCCGTCTCGGCCAGGACGGTGATCGGCCCCCGGGCGCGCACCGATCCCTCGACGAGGAACGGCAGATTCGAGGCGATCAGGAGCATCGGGCCGCCGGACGGCAGCGCTGCCCAGGCCAGGTCGAATGCGAGTCGATGCTCCAGTCCGACCGGAATCGGCGTCCCCGTCGCCTCACCGACGGCCGTGGGCGGCGTGGGTGGGGCCGTCACGTCACGACCAGGTGCCCGCGTCGCTCGCCGACGGTTCCGTACTCGTCGACCAGCCGCCGCCCGATGCTCGCCCAGTCGAAGACGTCGAGCACCTTCTCCCGCGCGCGCCGACCGAACGCCGCCAGCAGCAGGCGATCCTCCAGCAATCGATTGACGGCGTTGACGAGCGCGGACGGCAACGCGGCGGGAATGAGGAACCCGTTGCGGCCGTGATCGACGACGCGGCGGGTACCGGGCAGGTCCGTGGCGACCATCGGCGTGCCGCACGCCATCGACTCCGCCAGCACCAGCCCGAACGACTCGCTGGCCGACGGCAGTACCGTCACGTCGGCGGCGCGATAGAAGTCCGGCAGGCGATCGTGTCCGACGGCGCCGACGAACTGGACTCGATCGGCGACACCCTTCCCGGCCGCTTCCGCTACGTAGGCCGCCCGACAATCCCCGTCGCCGACGACGATCAGCCGGACGTTGCCCGGCAACCGCGCCACGGCGTCGATCGCGGTGCTCAGCCCCTTGTAGTGGTGGGCGCGGTCGAGCGCCGTGACGAACAACAGCAGGTCGGGAGCGACCGGAAGTCCAAGCTGCCGCCGAGCGACCGCCGAGTCGCCGGGCCGGAAATTCTCGACGTCGACTCCGTTGACCAGCTCGCGGACGGGAACCCCCTCGCGCCCGGTGACCGCGGCAGCCCGGGTCGTCGCGAAATGCTCGTGGGAGATGGCGAAGACGATCCGTGCCCCACGGATGATTCGCGGCAGCCAGACCGCCTCGTAGGCCGCGAACATCGCCGCCCGACGGCCAGAGCCGACGAGATCGTGGTGGTAGGTGACGACGTAGGGGACCCCGTGCAGGCGCGCGGCACGCCAGACGAGCTCGGCGCCGAAGAGGTAGGGCCAGTGCAGGTGGATCAGGTCGTAGCCGCGGAGGCGCCAGATGAGGGACGGCGTCAGTGGCGCGTTGCCGACGCGCATCAAGGTGCGCAGTCGGTGGACCGCGATCGCCTCGGGCTCTCGCCAGGCTGGCGGCAGCGGCGTGGCGGCCGTGAAGATGTCGACCGCGTGCCCGTGGCGGGCGAGCTCCAGCGCATTGTGATACGCGACGTTGCCCGTTCCGCCATGGTACGGCGGAAACGTCGCCGTCACGTGCGCGATCCGCGGGCGGGGGGTACCCGCGCCCGCGCCAACCGAGGATCCGATCGGCCCATCCGCCACCGCTTCGATCATGTCGCCGCCACCTCCAGCACGTGGAACCACCCGCGGAATTGGGGGTTGACGAGCTTCATGCCGAGCTGACCGAGCGGATGGCGCAGCTCATCGAGGTCGAGGTCACGCGCGTGGCGCGCGAGGATCGCGCGGTCCGGCACGCGGCGCAGCGCCTGCACCGCGCGGCGGGCGCGCAGGATGCGCGGCAGGTGCGTGGCGACCCAGCCGTACGCGCGCAGCTTTGCCGCAACGGCACTCCACCCCCGTAGCCCGCTGTAGCCGAGCACCAGCACCTCGGCGAGCAGCAGGGACGGCGCCAGGGCGAAAAGCGTTGGCCACCGATACGTCTTCAGGAGCATCACCAGGCGGTTGCGCTCGAGCCAGAACAGCTTTTCCGGTGCGAAGCGCGGCTCGAACTCATGGAAGGCGACCGCCTCCGGCACCAACAGGCAGCGGTACCCGGCCAGCATCGCGCGCAGCGAGAGGTCGGTGTCCTCGAGGTACAGGAAGAACGTCGGGTCGAACCCACCGAGGGCGTCGAACGCCGCGCGACGGGCGACGAAGGCCGCCCCCGAGATCGCCGGGATCTCTTCGCTCGCAAGGTACTCGGACGCGGGGCGATTGTAGTCGCGGCAGGTGGTGATGCCGGTGTAGTGCGGGACGTTCCCGCACGTGTTGATCCGCTCCGGCGCGTCCTTGAGCAGGATCTTCGGGTTCGCCAGGAGCGCCGACGGCTCGGCCTCCAGCGCGGACACCAGGCGCTCAACGCAGCCGGGTGCGACGACGACGTCCTGGTTGAGGATCGCGACGTAGCGGGCGTTGCCCACGGCCGCCCCGAGATTGGCCCCCTCGCCGTAGCCGACGTTGCGCGCAATCGGCAGGAGACGGACGGCGGGAAACCGGCGGCGGATCAGCTCGACCGTCCCATCGCTGGAAGCGTTATCGACGACCAGGATTGCCTCGGGACGGACTCCACCGTCCAGGAGCGACTGGAGGCACGGGCTGACGTGACGGACGCCGTTGTACGTCACGACGACGCAGGTCAGTGTCGTGCCGTCCACCGGCCGCTCGACGTCGGCAGCGTCGGCCATCACGCATCCGGCTCAGGGCATCCGGCTCGGCCGCGATTCGCCGAATCGCGAGCCTGCGAGCCGATCGCACTACCGACACGACGGCGGCCACCGAATCGAGCGTCTCTGCCGGCGGGGAGTGCGACGAGGAGCGTGCGGGTCGCCGTCAGGGACGGAATGCACGAGTCCCGAGAGGCCGATGTTACGATTACGCTACAATTCGCAACATTCGGGTCCTCGGACCTGATGGCCGTGCGCGCTCCATCCAATCGTCGAGTTCCGTTGATTCGCCCGCTCAGCGCGCAACAACGCGCCGTCGTGTTCCCTGTTCTCCCTGCCACGGGGTGTATCAGCCGAGCCACTATATGCCGGAGTGCGCATACTCGCAAGCCCCTAGGCGTCGTGAATGTTGCGAACGGGTTGCGGTGTGAGGATGTAGCACGCATACGCTCGTCCTCCAGGTTGCAGTCTGTTACGGTCACGCCCGTACTGGGACGTGCCCCGTCATCCGGAGCTCCGCCCGGTGGAGCGGCGTGCCCCGCCGGCCCCGATGCCGCCGAGCGACGGCTGGACCCGTGCAGCCTGCTAGCATGTCGAGCGGAAATGGGGCTCGAGCTACGCGCGCACGACCCCAGGAGGGTGCGCGACGGCAGTGGTCCGACGCAGGGAGGGAGAGTCGTGTACGCCGTCGGCGTCTCCGATCATGTCATGGTGGCGCATAGCCTGCGCGGTGCCGTGTTCGGCCCGGCCCAGCGCCTGCACGGCGCGACCTACGAGGTCCGCGCCGAGGTCCTGGCGCCGGCAGTGGACGCGGACGGCATCGTCGTCGACATCGGGCTGCTGCGGACGGTCCTCCGCGAGACGCTGGCCCCGCTCGACTACCAGAACCTCGACGCGGTGCCTGACCTGACGGGGCAGAACACGACGACCGAGTTCCTCTGCCGCTGGATCCACGACCGTCTCGTCGCGCGCCTCGCGCCGCCGCCCGGGGCGCGACTGCGCATCACCCTCGTGGAGTCACCGACGGCCTGGGCGAGCTACGAGACGAGTGGCGAGTGATGCGAGATGAGCCGCCGCTTCTCACCCCTCGCCACTCGCCACTGGAGGGTTCATGGCCGCCTGGCTCGTGAAGACGGAGCCGAACGAGTACAGCTACGCCGACCTCGAGCGCGACGGCACCGCCGAGTGGGACGGCGTGACGAACGCGCTCGCCCAGCGTCACCTGCGCGCCATGCGCCCCGGCGATACCTGCGTGGTGTACCACTCCGGGGGAGAACGGGCCGTCGTCGGGTTGGCCAGCCTCGCCGGCGAGCCGTACCCGGACCCGACCGACCCGACCGGCAAGCGCGTCTGGGTGGACCTGCGCGCCGAGCAGCGGCTGGCCCGACCGATCAGGCTGGCCGAGCTGAAGGCGGATCCGACGTTCGCCGAGAGCCCGCTGGTGCGGATGAGCCGGCTGTCGGTCATGCCACTCGAGCCGGAGCAGCTTTCCCTGATCGAGCGGCTCGGCCGGGCGTAACGCCCCTACAACACCGGCACGCGCGGCTTCGATGCACCATCCGCCCCGGACGTGCGAGGAGTGGCGACAACCACTCCTGCCGCTCGTCATTCGATCATGGCATCCCCGTATCGGTCCAGGATGGAGGCGGACCGGCGTGGCAGGTCGAGGCCCCTCATGCCCGTGAGGCAGTGGGAGGGCCTGGGACGCCACATTCGCCATCGGCCCGGGCCCGAGTGGAGCTCTGTGCAGCTCTTCCGTGTCCCGGCTTCCGCATCGAGACTTCAGTTCACCAGTCGGCTCGGCGACCACGCCTGGGCGTTGACTCGTGCTTGCCACTCCGAGAAGCAGAACGGGCAGGGCGTCACTCGGTTGAACTGGGCCACGTCATGCATCTGCTCGGTGGTCATGTGGAACGGGTACATCCACCGATGCCCGTACGTCGATACCGCGACCAAGCCGCCGTCGCCCGGGGTCCGCACGGCCTCGCGTGCTCCCTCCGCTCGCAACCCCCAGGGTGATCCTGGCTGCAAAGGTGCACGGGATGTGCCGGATGGCAGATGCGCGGACCTCTCCCGGTCGCGTACGGTTGCCGTACGGTGGGGCGCTCGACTCCATCCCCCCGGCGTCAGGCCCACCGGCGGCCGTCTCCGTGCCGGAACCTCCGGCGGCAGACCACCGGCCACGCCGATTGTGGTCGCTACTCTGCCGGAGGCTCGCCCCGTTCCGTCGGGCGGGCGGCCTCTGAAGAGGTCCTCGCGTACGTCGTGGCGGCGCGAAGTGGGTGCGAGGTCACCAACCTAAGGCTCTGCTGTCCGGGCGACGTGGAGAGGGGCGTTCGACGCGCCGAGGGCGCGTAAGCGGCGAGCGCACCGACCCCGGCCGCGTCGACGCGGAGGTCCCCGTTGCGCCAAACGCAGACAAGCGGGGCCGGCGTATCGCCCGTGTGTTGACAGCCCGTCACTTGCGCCGTAGACTGCTGACTCACGCCATCTCGCGGAGGGTGGGGACGCGGAATCCGTCCTTGCGCGGGGTGATCGAGCTGGTCCCGCTTCCAGGCGCGTCCGCGTGGCAGCCGGAGGCGAGCTCGGCGTAGGGGGGATTCGTGGAGTGACCGCTGACGACCTCGCCGGCTGGATCGCCGAGCTGCGCGACCGGGTGGCGCGCGGGGAGTTGGCCGGGCTTGGACGGATCGACATGCACGGCGCGATGGTGCCCGTCGAGCTCGTCGTCCGGATCATGCTGGCCGATCTGGACGACCTGGACGCCGAGGACGTCATCCCCGAGCAGCGCCACGACCCGTACGCCGCGCGACGGCGCCAGGCGCTGCTCCGCGACTTTCGCCGACTCCGCGAGCAGATCGACTAGCGCCGTGCCGGAGGAGCCGCTGCCGAGAAGGGGCGCGGGCCTCCCGTGATCTCGCTCACGCCCAGGGCTGATCGATCAGGCCCAGCCTGAGGGCGATGGCGACCGCCTCGAGCCTGGACTCGACCCCCAGCGCGGCGATCGCGCCCTCAAGGCGCCGGCGGACCTCCTCGGGAGCCTGCCCGAGGCGCACGGCCACCTCGTCGCTGGTCAGTCCGCCGGCGGCCAACTCGAGTACGGCGCGCTGCTCGGGGTCGAGGTGCATGGCGCCCTCGCTCGGCTTGATGCCGCAAGCGTACGCCGTCATCGCCGGGATATCTGTCAAGCAGCCGACAGTTTCGCGGCTCGCCCACGATCCGCCGTGGCAAGCGTCGTCCGCGGCCTACCAGAGGCCGAGCGCCCGTAGCACGGCGACGATGACGACGACAGCCCCGATCAGTGTCAGGATGTCCGGTGCGGGCCCTCTGCCCCAACTGTACCGCCTACGCCGTGCCATCGGTCCTCCCATTCATAGCATCACGATCCCTGTCCACGGAGGGCCTCGGCGGCCGACGGCGCCCGGGCCGGCCGGGGGGATGCCAGGACCGAATCGGGGTCCCG
>JALYGH010000690.1 GCA_030777205.1 Chloroflexota bacterium | reverse complement strand
CGGTCGGCGCGCACGCGACAGGCGCTGTTCCCGAACTCATCCTCGCGCCAGACGATGCGCGGCTCGCCGTCTGCACCGCGGATGACCAGCTCGTGGTCGAGCAGGCGCTGGTCCCCGGCCCGGTCCGGTGGCACCATCATCAGCCGCTGCCAGACGTCGGTCACCGGCCCGGTGTACGCGTAGCGGTACTGCTGGCGGACCGCGTAGACGGCGCGGGCCACCCGCGGCCACTCGACCTGTCGCCAGTCGAGCGCACTGTCGACCTCGGTCGCCGACGCCCGCTTCGTCCCGATCACCCCATCCGCCATCATCCCGTCCCGATCCTGTCTCGCTGGTCATCGCCATCGCCGGCCGGCGGGCCGGCCGGCGTCATCGTCGGCGAATCCGCCACGCGCTCCCGATCCGGAGCCCCGGCGCCCTCCACCGTGACGCCCGCCGGTGCCGCGCTCGACACAGCCGCGGCATCCGCCTCGCGCTCCGGCCCGCCCGCGTTCTCGTCGATCTCGTCGGCCCAGACGATCATCCGGTTCAGTCGGCCCGCGCCGTACGCCGTCGTGAGCGCCACGTCGACCGCGTCGCGCCCTCGCCCGATCAGCACCCGCCCGATCCGTGGCTGATTGTGCCGGGCGTCGAAGGCGTACCAGCGCCCCCCGAGGTACGCCTCGAACCAGGCGTGGAAGTCCATCGGGATGTCCGGCGGCTCGACGGCGATGTCCGGTAGGTAGCCGAACACGTAGCGGGCCGGGATGTTGAGCGCCCGGCAGAACGCCACGCCCATCAGCGCGAAGTCGCGGCAGACGCCGACGCGATTCCGGTAGACGTCCAACGCGGTCGTCGCCGGGCCGCTCGAGCCGGTCTTGTACTCGACGTTCTGGTGGATCCAGTCGCAGACGGCCTGGACGCGCGCCCAGGATGGCGGCGTCTCGCCGAACAGCCGCCAGGCATCGTCGAGGAGCAGGTCCGACTCGATGTAGCGGCTCGGAAGGGTGAACACGAGCGCCTCGTCCGGCAGATTCTGGACCGGCACGAGCTGGGCGTTCGGCACGACCGGGTCCGGCTCGCCGGAGATCTCGACGACGGCGTCGTAGCGGAGGGTCGTCTCGCCGGCCGGTAGCACGAAGCGCCAGCAGCGGTTCTCGAACCCGTCGAGGTACTCGTGGATCGGCAGCTCCGGACGGGTCCAGCGCGACTCGTACACCGTGCGGTGCTCGGCGTCCGGCCGGGCGCGGACGAGCATCAGCATCGGCACCGGGCCGTCGGTCTCGTAGATGAACTCGCAGCCTACTCGGACCCGCATCGGGCCGCGCTCCTCGAGTCGCCCCCCGCGCCGAGCGACGGTGTGCATCCTCTAAATTCAGGGTAATCGCGAGCGGCGTGCCACGCCACCGACAGCCCGCACAAAGCTGGGCGCGGGATTCTGGGCGAAGTGTCCGCGAAGGGACGCCTCGAAGGACCGATCACCCCCGAGCGTTCAGGCCCGTCCACCGCCGACTGGTTCCGCACGGGCCGGGTGCGGTTCGCCGTCGCCCCGCGGCGAGGGCACGGTGCCGGCCCCGGGCTCGATGTAGTCCCTGGCGTAGGCCGGACGTAGGTGGACGGGCGGCTCCGGGTGCGCCTTCCGGCCCTTCGCGAGCAAGTTGAGCACCTCGACGAAGACCGAGAATGCCATTGACGCGTAGATGTACCCCTTCGGGATGTGGTGGTGGAAGCCGTCCGCCACCAGCGACATGCCGATCAGCAGCAGGAAGGCGAGCGCCAGCATCTTGACCGTCGGGTGGCGGTTGACGAAATCGCTGATCGTGCCGGCCGAGAGCAGCATGACGCCGACGGCGATCACCACGGCGGCAACCATGATCGCCAGCTCGTTGACCATCCCGACGGCCGTGATGACCGAGTCGAGCGAGAAGACGATGTCGAGCAGCAGGATCTGGACGATGACGGCCGCGAACGAGGCCTTCGCGACGGCCGTGCCGTGCCCCCCCTCGCCCTCGAGGCGCTCGTGGATCTCATAGGTCGCCTTCCCGAGCAGGAACAGTCCGCCGATGATCAGGATCAGGTCGCGCCCCGAGACCGCCTGCCCGAGCACCGTGAACAGCGGCGCCGTCAATTGGATGATCCAGGAGAGGGAAAGCAGCAGCAGCAGCCTGGTGATCAGCGCCAGGCCCAGCCCGATGCGGCGCGCCGACGCCTGCTGCTCGACCGGCAGCTTACCGGCGAGGATCGAGATGAACACGATGTTGTCGATGCCGAGGACGACCTCGAGCGTCGTCAGCGTCAGCAGCGCGATCCAGGCATCCGGGCTCGTCAACAGTTCCATGGACGTCAGCTCACTCCTCGTTCGGCGCGCCCGTACCGCGGTGCACGGAGCACCCTACAGCGTCCGGCGCGGGTCCAGCGCGTCGCGCAGGCCGTCGCCGATGAAGTTGATCGACAGCACGGCCAGGAAGATCATCAGGCCGGGGAACAGCGCCAGCGTCGGCGCCAGGGTCAGGAAGTTCTGGGCGTCGAACAGCAGGCGCCCCCAGGTCGGCGTATCCGGCGTGAACCCGAGGCCGAGGAACGAGAGCGTCGCCTCGGCGATCATCGCCGCGCCGACCGACAGCGTGCCGGCGACGATGATCGGGCTCAGCGTGTTCGGCAGGATGTGCCGGATGATCCGGCCGGGCCCGGCCCCCAGGCAGCGCGCCGCCTCGACGTACTCGCGCTCGCGCTGGGTGATGAAGCCGGCCCGCACGAGTCGCGCGGTCGGCATCCAGTTCAGGCCGCCGATGACCGCCACGATCATGATAAAGACGCCGAGCTCCGGCCCGAACGCCGCCACCAGCGCCGTGCGGTACAGGTACACGATCAGGAGCAGGAGCGGGAGCTGCGGGATGGCCAGGAACACCTCGATCAATCGGCTGAGGACCACGTCTACCCAGCCGCCGAAGTAGCCCGCCAGCGCCCCGACCAGCGTCCCGATGACGATCGCCACGAGCATGGCGCACAGGCCGACGGCGATCGAGATGCGGCCGCCCCAGAGGATGCGGGCGAGTAAGTCCCGTCCGAGGTCGTCGGTCCCGAGGGGGTGCGCTGCCGAGAACTGATTCGACGCCGTGAAGTCGATCGCATTCTTGTCGACGGTCCAGACCCAAGGACCGACGACCGTGATGACGATCAGAGCCAGGTAGACGACCAGCCCGGTGACGGCGAGCTTGTGCCGGCGGAAGCGATGCCAGGCATCGCCGATCAGCGAGCGGTCGTACTTCCGGGCGGGCACCTCGGCCGCCCGCTCCGGCATCGCGCTGACCCGGCCGGTCGCCTTGGCAGTCGTGTCGCTGGTGGTCATCGCAGTACTCCGGTCATGGCGTCTCCGGTCGCACTATCTGTACCGCACGCGCGGGTCCAGGACCCCATACAGCAGGTCGGCCAGCAGCGTGAACAGGACGACCATCACCGAGAAGATCATGATGATCGCCATGATCACCGGCGTGTCGTTGGCCTGAATCGAGGTGATCAGCAGCGAGCCGATACCGGGCACCCGGAAGATCTGCTCGGTCACCACCGCGCCGGTGAACACCGTCGGAAGCTGGAGCGCGATCAGCGTCACGACCGGCACGAGCGCATTGCGCAAGACGTGGCGGATGATCACCGTCCGCTCGGCCAGGCCCTTGGCGCGGGCCGTCCGGGCGTAGTCCTGGTTCAGGTTGTCGAGCATCGAGGCCCGCACGTAGCGATTGAGCGTCGCCGCCTGGAACAGCGCCAGCACCGCGATCGGCATGATCGCCTGCTTCAACCACTCGATCGGATCGGCGACCTGCTGGTTGTAGACCATCGGCAGCCAGCGCAACTGGACGCTGAAGATGATGATCAGCAGCACGCCGGTGAAGAACGTCGGGAGCGAGAAGCCCACGAAGCTCAACCCGGTCGCGATGTGGTCGTACCAGGTGTACTGGCGGGCCGCCGTCGTCACACCGAGCGGGATCGCGATCAAGACCGCGATCAGGTACGCGACCCCGATCACCCAGAGGGTGGTCGGGATGCGCTGGGCGATCAGCGCGCTGGCCGGGATGCGGCTGGCGAAGGAGTAGCCGTAATCGCCCTGGAGGAACGCCCCCAACCACTTGACGTAGCGGACGTAGATCGGCTGGTCGAGCCCGAACTGTTCGCGGATGCTCTCGCGGACCTCGAACGGGATGTCGGTGCCCTGGGCGAGCGCCGAGAGCGGGTCGCCCGGAGCGAGCGCAAGGATGAAGAAGACGACGGCGCTAATGATCAGCAGCGTCGGGATCGCGATCAGGAAGCGGCGGATCGCATAGGTCGTCACGGCAGCCCAGCCCGACTAGGATAGCGAATGGCGAGATCGGTAGGGGATCGGGACGGTGGCGAGCGTCGTGCGCGACGACGGGACGCCACCCATCCGGATGTCTCGGCTCTAGCGTACTGCGTCCGGCGTGCCACGGGAAGGGGGTCAGGTCCGTCGCGGAGCCTGAAAGCC
>JALYGH010000689.1 GCA_030777205.1 Chloroflexota bacterium | reverse complement strand
GTGCTGCCACCGCCCTGGCTACCGGTCGGGTTGTTGCCGCCGTCCGGGCCGGCCCCGGACCCACCGCCCTGGCCGCCGTTGGTCTGGGCCAGCAGCGACGCGCTGCCATCGTCGACGGCCGCCGACCATGTCCCCCCTGCGTAGGCGGGCGCCGTGAGCGCGACCATCATCGCAGCCGATACTGCCAGTACCGCGAGGGTCATCCTCGATATCACGTTCCGACGAAGCATCCTCTACCTCCACGCGAATCTCCGCCCGGCGCGATGCCGGCGACCGGTCGTGCTGGTCGACGGGGCCGGGCCGTGCGTGCGTGGCAGAAGACAGCGCAGCGGGCGTACCGCGCCCGAAAACGGCCGCGGCACTCCGCGGCGGCATGGCGTCGGGGGACGTGCGCAGGCTGAGCCGACCCAGAGGGATCAGGCCGGCTGGCGGGCCATCTCGACGGCGTTCGCCATCCGGTTCAGGATCTCGTCGAGGATCACTTCCGATGTGGCGAAGTTCAGTCGCACATGGCCGACTCCGTGGATGCCGAAGTCGGCGCCCTCGTTCAGCCCGACCCGCGCCTGCTCGAGGAAGAACTGGAACGGCGAGACCGGCAGGTCGAGCGGGCGGCAGTCGAGCCAGGCCAGGTACGTCCCCTCCGGCGAGTAGTGGCGGACGCCGGGCAGCTCGGACTGGGCGAACCGCGCCACCCGCTCGCGGTTGGCGGCGAGCCGCACCATGACGGCGTCGAGCCAGGGTTGGGCGTGTCGCCAGGCGGCGACCGTGGCGTCGATCCCGACGACGTTCACCTGCCCGAGCATCCGCGGCGGGATCCGCTTGTGGAAGCGCTCGCGCAGCTCGGCCGAGCCGAAGTGCATCACCGAGCAGCGCAGGCCCGGGATGTTGAAGCTCTTGGTGGCCGAGGTGATCGTGATCGTCCGCGCGGCGATCTCCGGCGACAGCATCCCCATCGGGATGTGCCGGCGGCCGTCGTAGATTAGGTCGGCGTGGATCTCGTCGGCGACGATGACCAGGTCGCGCTCGACGGCCACCTCGCCAAGGGCCAGCAGCTCGTCGCGCTCGAAGACGCGCCCCGTCGGATTGTGCGGGTTGACGACCAGCAGCAGGCGGGCGCGGTCGTCGATGGACGAGCGCAGCCGCTCGACGTCGAGGACGAAGCGGGTGCCGTCGTCGCGGAGCTTGTTGTCGATCAACCGTCGGTCGAGCTGGTCGAGCGCCAGCAGGAAAGGCGGGTAGATCGGCGTCTGGATCACGACCCCGTCGCCCGGCTCACTGAAGGCCGCGATCGAGCAGTACACCGACTGGATCAGCTCCGAAGTGGGCTGGACCAGCTCCGGGTCGGGCTCCCAGCCGAAGCGCTCCTTCATGCGGTCCACGAACGCCTGCTCCAGGCCGACCTCGCCTGTCCGCGCACAGTAGCCGTAATCGCGGTGCTTGACGAGCTGGAGGATCGACTCCTGGATCGGATCGGCGACGGCGAAGTCCATGTCGGCGACCCAGGCCGGGATGATCGTCTCCGGGTACTTCGTCCACTTGGTGGCGCGGCGGGCGCGCAACGCCTCGACGGTGAGCTCGAACGACTCCGGGGCCATGAACGGCTCCTTGGTGATGTCTGGGGTGGTCGCCGTGCGGACGGGGCGCGCCGCGCGCCCACGATCAGCCGACCCTCCAGCCTAGCCCCGGACCAGCGCGCACTTCAAGCTGGGCCGGCCTACAATGGCGGAGATGCTCGGACGGAGGTGACGCGTGATCGAGGCGCGACGACTGCTCGAAGGCGCGGTGGACACCCACGTGCACAGCTCGCCGGACCTGGTGCCCCGCAAGCTCGACGACTTCGAAGTGGCCCGCCAGGCCCGCGATCGCGGCATGGCGGCGGTGGTCCTGAAGAACCACTTCCTGAGCACGGCCCTGCGCGCCGCGCTCGTCGAGCAGGCGGTGCCCGGTGTCCGCCTGATCGGCTCGATCGTGCTGAATCAGCCGATGGGCGGCATGAACCCGTGGGCCGTCGAGGCGGCGGCGCGTGGCGGCGCCAGGGTCGTCTGGCTACCGACCGCCCACGCCGAAAACCAGCTCGCCCACGAATCGCGGCCCGGTAACCCGCCCCATCCGGCCGCCATGCGCCTGCCGGAGCGGGAGCCGGCCGTACCGATGTTCGACGCAGACGGCGGCCTCACGCGCGATGCCCTCGCGGTCCTCGAGATCGTCCGCGACCGCGGGCTGGTGCTGGCGACCGGCCATCTGTCGCCGGACGAGGTGGATCGCCTAACCGCGCGCACGGTCCAGATGGGGCTGCGCAAGGTCGTCTCGACGCATCCGGACTTGCCGGCCATCGACATGCCGGTCGAGCTCCAGAAGCGGCTCGCCGAGCGGGGCGTCTACTTCGAGCGGACGGTCAACGTCACAACCCCGCCGTACAGCCACCTGTCGATGGCCGCGCTGGCCGCTCGCATCCGCGAGGTGGGACACACCAGCACGATCCTGGCGACGGACTTCGGTCAGCCGCACAACCCGCCCCCGGTCGAGGGACTCGAGACGTACGTCCAGGGGCTGCTGGACAACGGGTTCGCGGAGGACGAGGTCCGGGCGATGGTCGGCGAGCACGCCCGCGCGCTGCTGGAAGTGTAGGGAGAGGCGAACAGCGAACGAGGCCCGGGCACGTGCCCGGGCCTCGCGCATGACCGTCGGTCGCCCGAACATTGTCCGGCGACCGGCGCGTCCGGTGGCTAGCGCTTGGTGTACTGCGGGGCCTTGCGCGCCCGCTTGAGGCCGTACTTCTTCCGCTCCTTCATGCGCGGGTCGCGCGTGAGGAGACCGGCGCCGCGCAGGATCGGCTTGAGTCCTTCGTCGGCCTTGACCAGCGCCCGCGCCGTGGCGTGGACGATGGCCCCCGCCTGGCCGGTGTCGCCGCCGCCCTCGACGTGGGCGAGGACGTTGTACGTGCCGATCATGTTGGTCAGCCGCAGCGGCAGCGTGATCGCGAGCTGATGAGCCGGCCGCGGGAAGCGCTCCTCCAACGACTTGCCGTCGACGATCACGTTCCCGGCGCCCGGCTGGAGGAGCACCCGCGCGACCGAGGTTTTCCGCCGTCCGACGGCGCTGAACTGATTCCTGGATCCGCCGCGGTCCCTCACGACCTCGCCTCCTCGTCACCTTCGGCACCGCTGGCCGGTGCCCGCGTCGCTCCTGTGTCCATCGCCTCGCCCGGCTCCGCCTCGGCCGGCGTGGCCCGTGTCGGCGTCGAACCGGCCTCAGTCGGCTCGCCGGTCGCCTCTGGATGC
>JALYGH010000688.1 GCA_030777205.1 Chloroflexota bacterium | reverse complement strand
TTCGCACCGCACCGGCTGCAACACGAGCGTACCAAAACCCTCCGCCGCCCCAGTTCGTGCCTGTTCCCCTCCGAGACGACTCGCCGACGGATGGCCGCATCAGCCTCCCAGGGTTAAATCGCAAGCTAAGAGATGGTCGCCGCCGAGGGCGACCCGGACACCCACGTCGACGGAGGACAAGCGCGATGACGAGTGCCGCTGCCTTGCACGTGACGACGCCGAGCGACCGCGAGATCGCCATGACGCGCGTCTTCGACGCTCCCCGTCGCCTGGTGTTCGACGCCTGGACCCGGCCGGAGCTGGTCAGGCGCTGGCTCGGCCTGGTCGGCGGCTGGACGTTCGTCATCTGTGAGATCGATCTGAGGGTCGGCGGCGAGTATCGCTTCGTCTGGCGAAGCCCCGAGGGGGCCGAGCTGGGGATGCACGGCGTGTACCGCGAGATCGTGCCGCCCGAGCGCCTGGTCACGACGGAGGCGTTCGACCAGTCCTGGTACCCGGGTGAGGCGGTGGCAACGACCGTGCTCGTCGAGGACGGCGGCCGGACCACGCTCACCACCACGGTGCTGTACGAGTCGCGCGAGGCCCGCGACGTCGTGCTCCGGTCGCCGATGGAGCGGGGCGTCGCCGAGGGCTACGACAAGCTGGACACGGTGTTGGCGTCGCAGCTCCAGCGCGAGAAGATCGTCGCTCGCTACCGCTCCCGTGCCGACAAGTTCGAGCGGCTCGTCGCCGGCGTGCGACCTGACCAGTGGTCGAACCAGTCGCCGTGCGAGGACTGGAAGGCCCGCGACGTCGTGCGCCATATCGTAGACATGCACGGCGCCGTCGGTAGACGAGGACCCGCTGGGCGCGTTCCGGGCCGCCCGCGCCGACGTCGAGGCCGTGCTCGCGGATTCGGAGCTGGCCGGGACGGAGTACGAGTTCTACACCGGCCCGACGACGGTCGCGCGGACGATCGACCAGGTCCCCAGCGCCGACATGGTCTGGCACGGGTGGGACCTCGCCCGCGCGACCGGTCAGGACGACACGATCGATCAGGACGAGGTCCGCAACGCGCTGGCAGGCGTGGGGTCGTTCGACGACGCGGTCCTGCGCCAGCCCGGGGTGCTCGGCCCGGCCCTCGACCCACCGGTCGGCGCCGACGACCAGACCAGGCTGCTCGCGTTCATGGGTCGCAAGGCCTGGTGAGGCAGGGCGACCGATTGGTCAAGTCGCCTCGGAGCGAGCGCCTCGGGCGGTTTGTCGCTATTGCCGCGCGGAACGGCCGCCTACCCGTCCCGCGCGGCGACTCGGCCGGCCACGGGTGCGCCGAGGACGTGCTCCTCGACGAAGCGGCGCAGCGCGCCCTCGTCGGCGGCGGCCGCGACCAACCGGCCCAGGTACTCCTCGTCGTAGTCGTAGAGCCCGGCGCAGGAGGTCGGCCAGGCGCCGCGCGGGGCCTCGACAACGGCGTCGACGAGGAAGCCGGGGATGGTGGTCCGCTCGGGATCCTCGGCGAAGCTGGCGCCGTCGACAATCCGCTCGGCGGTCAGGATGACCCGCTTGGCGGCCCGGACCATCAGCGTGTCCTCGAAAAGGGAGCCCACGATGCGGCCGTTCCCCTCCGCGTCGGCCTCGTGGACGTGGATCAGGGCCACGTCCGGCACGATCGCCGGAACGGCCACGACCTCGCGATCGGAGTACGGATCGCGGACCGTGCGGAAGTCGCGGGCGCGGGGCAGGTCGGAGCCCTGGAGGGCGTTGATCGGCATGAATGGCACGCCCTGGGCGGCGGCGCGTAGGCCGGCGATGACGGTGTAGCAGGCGTGCTCGCGGGCTTCGACGCGGCCGCCCTCGACGGCTCGGCGGTAGAGCGGGGCCAGCCCGAACACGTTCTCGTAGCCGACGAAGCCGGCCGAGACGGCGCTCGCGCAGCCGGTCCCGCAGAGCAGGTCGACGTCATAGGCCCCGGCCGTCTTGACCAGCTCCAGGCCGCGCCTGCCCTGACGGACCAGCTCGTGGACGGCGGCGGCCGGGGCGCGGTGGAGCGTGTTGCCGCCGAGCGCCAGGACGGAGCCGTCCTCGATGGTCGCCACCGCCTCCGCCAGCGAGCGGTGCTTGTCCGACATGCTCGACTCCTCAGCCTACTCGTCGCCGAGGCCGATCTCCTCGGAAGGCAGGACATCCGGCGCCCCCTGAAGGTCCGCGGCCGACCGGGCGCTCGGACCGGGGACCTCGACCCAGCGGCCGACCTCCTTGATGGCCAGGACCAGCTCCCTGAG
>JALYGH010000687.1 GCA_030777205.1 Chloroflexota bacterium | reverse complement strand
ACACCAGCCTGCCCAGCGCCGCACAGCGTCTCGCCGCAATGCTAGTACACCGGGGCGCACGTAGCTCCAGTGTTGTCATCCCTTCGCTGCACTCAGGGCAGGCTCTGAGCGCAGCGAAGGATCTACGGACTGACCTACCCGGCTGCGACGTTGCGCTCCGTGCAGAGATCCTTCGCTGCGCTCAGGATGACAGCGCTTGATCTTCACCGTGGCGATGTTCTGTTCCCGGGTGCCGACTTCTCAGATGCCGCCCTCCCAGGTGCCGCCTTCTCTTGCGTGGCCCCACGGCGCCCCACACTGCCTAACGGCTCGCGGTCGTGCTGAGCTGAGTCCGGCGCGTGACCGGTTGGCCGAGCATGTCCTCGGGGACCGGCTGGTCGAGGAGGTCGAGGATCGTCGGGGCGAGGTCGAGCAGCTTCAGGTCGTCGAGGCGCTCGGTCCGTCCGCTGCCGTCCTGCATCACGAAGATGCCGTGCTGGGCGTGGTTGGCGTCGTCCGGTCCGGTGTCGTTCTCGAACGTGTAGATGCCGCCGTGGCCGACGCTGCCGATCGAGCGCCAGCTCAGGTCGCCGAAGTAGACCAGGAGGTCCGGCGCCACGTTGCGGACCTCGCGGTAGATCTCTTCCGGCTTGAAGACGCGCGTGCCGAGGTCCTGGCCGTCTGGCCCCGGGATCGCCCGCAGCCGCGCGGCCAGGTCGTCGCGGGCGCGCTCGTAGTCGGCCGGGGCGACCGTGCCGTTCGGCTCGCGGCCCTGCACGTTCATGAAGATCCGTGCGTAATACCCGCCGTCGCCCCAGGCAACCGTCTTGTCCCAGTCGACCTCGAGCTTGCCAAAGGGCGTAATGGCAGTGGCAGCGGGGCTTGACGTCAATGTCAGCATGCCCTCGCGGATCAGCCACTCGTTCACGCAGATGCCGCCGTCCATCTTCTTGACGCCGTGGTCCGAGACGACCAGCACCGCCGTCTCCGGGCCGATCAGCTCCAGCACCGAGCCGACCTGCTCGTCGACGAGCTTGTAGTAGTCGCGGATGGCGTTCACGAACGGCGATTCGGGATCGTGGCGCGGATGGGTCGTGTCGTGGTCCTTCCAGAAGCCGTGGTGCATCCGGTCCGGCCCGATCTCGACGAAGGCGAACAGGTCCCAGGTGCGGTTCTGGACCAGGTGGCGGATGACCTTGAAGCGCTTCTCGGTCATCTCGCGGCACGCCTGGACGATCCGGCGCTTGTCGTCCGAGCGGAAGTCCGGCACGTCGACCAGGTACTCGCCGACGAGCGACCTGATCTCGTCCTTCAGCGTCGGCGGGAAGGTGTACTGGGAGTCGGTGCTCGGGGTCAGGAAGCAGCCGACCTGGCTGCCGGCCAGCGGCTTCGGCGGGAACGACGGCGGCACGGCGACCACGACGCTGCGCTTGCCGGCCCGCCCGAGGATGTCCCAGGTGGTCGGCTCCTTGACCAGGTCGGCGGTCGCCATCTGAAGCTTCGTGTAAGAGTGGTCGGCGCGATTGCGGAAGCCATAGATACCGAGCTGGCCGGGGTCCTTGCTGGTGTAGCCGGTCATCCAGGCCGGCACGGTGATCGCCGGTATGGCGCTCTCGAGCGGCCCCCAGACACCGCCGTCGATCAGCCGGCTGAGGTTCGGCAGCTCGGGCTTCAGCGCGTCGAAGATCAGCTCGGGCGGCGCGCAGTCCAGCCCGATCACCAGCACGCGGCGGCGGTCGGCCATGCTCATCTCGCCGGGTTCGTCCCCGAGCCTACCGGCCCGCCTGAGTGCCAAAGCCGGTGATCAGGATAGCGGCGACCTCGGGGCGGGTGTACTGAGGCGGCGGCGCCTGGCCCGTCGACAGCAGTTCGCGCACCTTGGTCCCGGACAGGATCAGGTGGCTGTCGGCGTCGTGCGGGCAGGTCTTGTAGCTCGTCATGCCGTCGCACTTCTTGCAGTAGAAGGTGTGCTCGAAAAAGAGCGGGGTGATGCCCAGCTCGCCGGGCTTGAACTCGGAGAAGATGTGCTGGGCGTCGTAGGTGCCGTAGTAGTTACCGACGCCGGCATGGTCGCGCCCGATGATGAAGTGGGTGCAGCCGTAGTTGCGGCGGCAGAGGGCGTGGAAGATCGCCTCGCGCGGCCCGGCGTAGCGCATCGCGGCCGGGAAGACCCCCAGGAACGTCCGCTTGGCCGGGTAGTAGTCCTTCAGCAGCACCTGGTACGACTGCATCCGCACGTCGGCCGGGATGTCGTCGGACTTGGTGGCGCCGACGAGGGGGTGGAGGAATAGACCGTCGACGATCTCCAGCGCGCATTTCTGGACGTACTCGTGGGCGCGGTGGATCGGGTTGCGAGTCTGGAAGCCGACGATCGAGTTCCAGCCGCGCTCGCGGAACGCGGCCCGGGTCTCGGCCGGCGTCCGCTTGTACTCGTCGAGCGGGGTCGGGTTCGGAAAATCGAGCAGGGTGACCTCGCCGCCGAGGAGGACGTCGCCCTGAGCGTAGACGCGGGCCACGCCGGGGTGCTTCTCATCCTCGGTGCGGTAGACGTTGCGCGCCTCGGCGGCCTTGTCGTGGCGGAACCGCTCGCGGAGGGCGAGCAGGCCGACGACCTGGCCGCGCTCGTCTTCCAGCGCGATCTCGTCGCCCTCGTGCAGCTCGCGGGCGGTCGCCTCGTCGACCGGCAGGGTGACCGGGATGCTCCAGGGGGTGCCGTCGGCCAGGCGCATGTCGGCGACGACGGACTTGTAGTCCCGCTCGCCGAGGAAGCCGGTCAGGGGGCTGAAGATGCCGGTGCCGAGGCACTCGAGGTCGGAGGCAGCGACGCTGTCGAGGCGGAGGTGGCGGAAGCTCGCGGCCCGCTCCAGGGCACTCGCCCGGGCGGCGCCGGTGAGCAGGCGGTCGACGAGCGGGCTGGCGGTGGCGGTGGAGTCGACGAAGCTGGCGGCGCCCTGCATCCTAAGTGAGCCTCGTTTCGGCCAAGTCGAGCGTAAGCCTGCTCGGGCGTGGTATCGGCCCGGCGGCCGGCAGCGTCGACAGCCTTCGGGGGAACAGGTGGCCGGGGGCATCTTGATGACGACGGCCGATTCAGGGGCGCAAGGATACTGGAGGGCGGCCGCCGCGGGCAAGGCTGCTAAAGGTTATGGGTGCGGCCCGAGATTCTGCGAAGCTGAGAGAATGGGAGGAGGAACGCGAGAGGGGAGCGAGGGTGGCGCGGCGGAAGCATCTGGAGTGAGCGGCGCAGCGGTGGGCCGGGGTCGTGGAGTCGGTGTGGACCGGGATGGCGGATTGGCGAGCGGCGCACCCGAAGGCGACGTTCAGCGAGATCGAGGCGGCGCTCGATGAGCGGCTGGACCAGGTGCGGGCGCGGGTGTTGGCCGACCTGGCGCTGGCCTCGGCGGCAGCGGAGGTGACGGGGGAGTCGGCGGAGGAACGTCCTCGGTGCGAGCGGTGCGGGGGCGTCCTGCACGCGCGAGGATCGAGCGAACGGCGACTGCTGACCCGGGGAGGAGCCGCGGTGCGGCTCGAGCGGACGTATGCGACCTGTCCCCGCTGCGGGGACGGGACTTTCCCCCGGACGATGAACTGCGGCTGCTGCCCGGTAGCCTGACGCCCTGGCTCCAGGCGAGCCTGGTGTGGCTGGGGAGCTGGATGCCGTTCGAGCACGCCGCGCGTGAGTTGGGCGGATTGACCCGGGCGGTGGTGAGCCGCGAGGTGGCCCGGCGACTGACCGAAGCGGCTGGGGCCGCCTACGTGGCCGAGCAGGCCGCCGTCGAGGCGCTGGAGCAGCGGCCGACCCCGGAGCCCATCGGGCCAGCCGTCCGGCAACTCAGCGCCGATGGGGCGATGATCTCGCTGGACGGCAAGCAGTGGGTGGAGGTCAAGACCCTGGCCATCGGGACCGTCGTCCAGGAGTCCAGCGGCGCGGTCCGCGCGCGCGAACTGTCGTAATTCTCGCGGCGAGCCGAGCACGCGGCGTTTCGACGGCTGGCGCTGGCCGAGACCCACCGGCGCGGGGTCGGGACGGCCGGGGTGGTCGTCGCGGTGCAGGATGGGGCCGACTGGCTCCAGGGCTTCATCGACTTCCACCGCCGCGATGCCGTCCGAGTGCTCGATTTCCCGCACGCGGTCGAGTACCTGACCCGGGCCAGCCATGAAGCGTTGGGGGCCGGCGCCGCGGCGACGAGCGACTGGATCGGCCAGCAGGCGCATGCCCTGAAGCACGACGGTCCCAAGCCCGTCCTGACGGCGCTCCGTGCGCTGCCCGGCGGCGAGCACCGCGACGCCGCCCTGGGCTATCTGGAGCCACGGCTCGCCCAACTCCAGTACCCGGCCTTCCGCGCCGCTGGCTATCCCATCGGCAGTGGCATCGTCGAAGGCGCCAACAAGGTCGTCGTCGAGGATCGCCTCAAGGGCAGCGGCATGCATTGGGCTCCGGCCAGCGTCGACCCGCTGCTCGCCCCGCGGACCGTCATGTGTGCCAACCGCTGGGATGAGGCCTGGCCCCAGATCAGCGCACGCCTCCGCGCCGACCAGCGCCTCCGCCACGCCGTCGAACGCCGCTCCGCCCGCGCGGCCGCTCTCCGCTCGGCCACCCCACCCTCTGACCGCGCGGCTCCGCCTCCCCCAGTCGCC
>JALYGH010000686.1 GCA_030777205.1 Chloroflexota bacterium | reverse complement strand
CGCCCGAGCCGCGCCCGCGACGGGGCCTGACCGGGGCGGACGGCCTGCTCCTCTGGGATGAGCCGGCCGACGACGGGCGGGTCGAGGTCCGCCTGTACGGGCTGGCGTCCGAGGAAGTCGTCGGCCTGCCGGACCGCCCGGCCGACGACGGCGCCGCGGCCGCGATCGGGCACGGCACGGTGGTGCGGCCGGCCGAGCGCGACGAATTGCTGGTCACGTACCTGCCCGACTGGGATCTCGCGGATGGCCGCTTCTACGCCAAGCAGACCGGGGAGCTGCACCGGACCGACCGGCTCGGCTACACCCTCACCAACGAGGGCGGCATCCCGTTCTGGGACGAGTTCCGGCGGCTCGGCGGGGAGGCGGTGCTCGGGCGGCCGGTCAGCGGGAGGGTCACCCTGGCGGACGGCCTCGCCTACCAGGCGACGGAGCGGGCGCTCCTCCAGTGGCGGCCGGACCTGGGGCGGGCGGTCCTGGCGGACGCGCTCGAGATCCTCGAGCAGCAGGGGCACGGCGACTGGCTGCACGACCGTCGCCAGATCCCGCGCGCCGCTCGCGATAGCGGCGATCAGGGCCGCGAGGCCCGCCTCGCCTGGCTCACCGACCCGCTGATCCGCGAACAGTTCCTGGCGAACCCCGATCCCGCGCACTCGGCGGACTGGACGCTCGACGACGCCATCGAGCTGTATGGCCTCCCGGTGTCGAAGCCGGAGGACTTCGGGCCGTTCGTCGCCCAGCGCTTCCAGCGCGCCGTCTTCCAACGCTGGAAGTCCGAGGCCACCGAGGCGGCCCGGCCCGACCACGTGACGCTCGTCCGGATCGGAGCCATCTTCGCCGAGCTGCTCGACGGCGGGGCTGAGACGCACGACTAATCGACCGGATGGCGCCACGAATGGCGTGATCGCGGTCGCCCCGCTTTTGCGGGTACGTCGGCTCGCAGCGGTCCAACGTTGTCGTAGTGGCCCCGCTTTACCGCGGCGGGCGGATCGATCTCATGAGAGATGTGTTCCGCCGGCCGCGCCACCCGATTGGCATCGCTTCGCGTGGTGCCCGTTGTCGGGGGCAGGCTGAAGCCCGACTCGATGTAGACCGCGGTGTTCGGGCTTGTAACGAGATCGTACGGCTGAGCCTCGATGTGTACGGACCCGTAACGGGGACGGTAATCCGCTCGTACGCCGCTCCGACGTTATGGTGTACCCATCGCCCGAGTATGCGGCAGCACGCGGGATGCCAGATTTCGGCGAGCGGTTGGCCCTTGGCCGATCGCGACGCCTGACCGAGAGGGAATGCATGCGTAGACGTGGATGGCGTGGACGGGGTCGGGTGGTCCTCCCGGTTCTCCGGCTGCTCCTTATCGTGTTCCTCCTTGGAGTCGGGGCCGGGCCGGCCCTGGCATCGGCGCCGGCCGCCGCGACCGCGACCCCGACGCCGAAACGGGCGACAGCGACCCCGACTGCGACGCCGAAGCCGGCGAATGCGACCCCGAAGCCGGCGACCCCGACCGCGACGCAGGGGCCCGTCTCCAGCCGCAACAGCTTCATCTCGGGCACGGTGTTCGAGGACGAAGATGACAACGGGGACCGTGGCGAAGACGAGGATGGCGTGGACGACGTCACAATCTCTCTCCAACCTAACAGCAGGTCCGGCGACAAGCGCCGGACGAAGACCAACCGAAAGGGGGTGTACGAGTTCGGCGACCTGGCCGCCGGCACGTACCTCCTCACGCTGGACCCACCGGATGAGTACTCCGCGACGACCAGCACTAGGCTCGAGGTGAAGGTCGACGGGCAGGATGGGACGCGCCTGGCGGACTTCGGCGTGATCAAGGAGCGCGAGGAGCCAACCCCGGTTCCGCGCACGAGCGACTCACGGGTCGCCTCCAATGGCGGCTCAGCCCCCAGCGGGGGAGGCTCACAGGTAGTCACCAGCGCCGCGCAGACCGGCGCGCCGGTCCTTCCCCTGCCACCGGTGGCGCCCCCGCCGCCCGCGCCGATGCCTGCCGCCACCGCGACGCCGACCGTCGCCCAGCTGCTCGGCGTGCTGACGCCGATCCGCGGCAGCCACTTCGTACTCGAGGGTCGGGCAGCAGACAACGGCCAGGTCGCCGATTTCACTGCCGCCGGCAACGTCCTGCAGCCTGGCGACCTGGATATGCGCCTCGCGCTCAACGACGGGGATCTGGACGTGGTGATTGCCGACCAGAAGCCATACTGGCGGCCGATCGCCGACGAGGAGTGGCACCCGATCACGCTGGCGGAGCTACGATCCTGGCATGGCGTGCTCTCGGCCCTCGACGTGATCGGCCTGCCCGGCATGGCCAGCTCAGTCCGCGAGGTGCGCCCGGGCGACCTGCAGGAACTGGATGGGCAGATCGTCCAACTGTACGAATTCGAGGTCGGGCCGCAACCCGGCCGACCGAGCGCGGCTGCTAGCGGCTCCGGCCAGCACGAGCCACTCGATGCGCTGTACCGAGTGTGGGTCAGCCCGGATGACGGCCTGATCCAACTGGCCCACATCCAGGCTGCCGTCCGCTCGAGTCGATCAGATCTCGCCGGTACGGTGGAGCCGGCTCGAGTGGATGTCTGGTTGCGCCTCAGCCAACATAACGCCCCGTTCAGTATCCAGGCCCCGCAGCAGATCGCCCAGCCGGCATCCGCTCAGGCGGCAGTTCCGGCCGAGGCAGCTCCGGCACCGCCGGCCGCGCCAGTCGCGCCGGCACCGGT
>JALYGH010000685.1 GCA_030777205.1 Chloroflexota bacterium | reverse complement strand
AGCCAGTCGTGCGGGACGTCGCCGGCGAGGCAGATGCTCGGCGGCAGGTCGCCGCCGCCCAGCTCGGCCCAACCCGACTGGAGCACGGCGCGCTCGCCCGTCCGCCCGACCGCCTCGACGACCATGCGGGTCAGCCCGGCCCGGTCCTCGGTCGCCATGCTCCCGAAGCCGATCGCGATCGGCTTCGGCCCGGCGGCGAGGAACGCGGCGAGCGTGGTCGGTGGCGACCAGTCCGGCCGTTCCAGGAACCAGTAGCCCGTGATGTGCGTCTGGCGCGGCCAATCCAGCGGGCGGCCGGCGACGTAGCGGCTGACGCCGACGAGGTCCAGGTACGGCGAGAAGAAGTCGCGACGGTAGAGGTCGCGGAACGGCGGCAGCCCCATCCGCGCGCGGACGCGGTTGATCGGCGGGGTCCACTGGCGGTTGACGTACTCGGCCGCGATCCACCAGGCGACGCGGTTCACCAGCCGGCCGAGGTTCGGCACGAGCGGCGGCGGGTAGGCGCTCGTCGGCAGCATCGGCGCGAGCGAGCCCGACACCCAGGGGCGGTCAGTCGCCTCGGCGACCATCCGCCCGGCCGGCTGGAAGAAGTGGCTCACCACGATGTCCGACCAGCGCGCGTGGTCGAGCGTCGCGACGTAGGCGGTTTCGAGGCTCGGGACGACGTACGCCTCGATGATCTTGCGGGCCTGGCGGATCGGGTCGTGGCCGCGCAGGATCGAGTCCAGGAAGCGCGCGGTCTCGTTCGGGTCGAACTCGCCCCCGGCCGGGATGTACGGAATATCCTGCTCGGCGGCGGCATCGGCGAAGATCGAGACGTCCGGCCCGGCGAGCCGCACGTCGTGGCCGGCGCGCCGGAAGCCGCGCGCCAGCGCCAGGTACGGCTGGAAGTCGCCGCGCGAACCCCAGGTCGTGACGAGCACCCTCACGCCTTGATTGTGGCACGGCTGGCCGCGGCCGCCGCCGGTTTTCGACGCCGGCCAGGCGGGCAGGGAGGTGGCACGACGACCTCCGCTGACCCGTCGGCGAGGCGATCCACCGAGCGCGGCGGCGCCCGGCCGCGTGGGGCGCCTTGACGCGCCCCTCCCGCCCGGCCTACTGTCGGCGGTTGACACCGGAACCAGGAGAGGAGGCATCGAGGCCGGTCATGGCCTCCTCGCTCCTCGATTCTTGCTCCTGGCTCCTGGCCCAAGGAGGGGACTGATGGCCGAGCCGGTACGCGTCGCGGCAGTGGTGCCATGGGAGAAGTGCGTCGACTTCGCGGCGCGCGCCTACGAGGCGTGCGGCCTGCCGCCGGATCAGGCCCGCGACGCCGCCGAGGCGCTCGTCGATGCCGACGGGCACGGCACGACGACGCACGGGCTGAAGAACCTGCGGCAGTACATCGTCGCGCTCAAGGAGGGCCGTGCCAATCCGAAGCCGAACATCCGCGTCGTCGGCGGCGGCAAGGCCGCGGCGGTGATGACCGGCGACGGCGCGCTCGGGCACGTCGCGGCAGTCGCCGGCATGCGCAAGGCGATCGAGCTGGCCCGCGAATACGGGACGGGCACGACGATGGTCCGCGACAGCAACCACTACGGCCACTCGGCCTACTGGGCGATGCTGCCGCTGCGCGAGAACATGATCGGCTTCTCGTTCACCAACGCCCAGGCGACGATGGCGGCCTGGGGCGGCAAGAAGGCGAGCGTCGGCAACAACCCGCCGGCCTGGGCGATCCCGACGAAGGTGGTCGACCCGAACACCCGGCTCCCGTCCGGCGAGTACGACCCGGTCTTCCTGGACATGGCGTTGAGCGTCGTCGCCGGCAACCGCCTCGACATCTACCGCCGCCGCGGCGAGCCGATCCCGCTCGGCTGGGCGCTCGACAAGGACGGCCAGCCGACGACCGACCCGGCCGCACGTTTCCAGGGCGGCACATTCGCCCCGATCGCCGAGTACAAGGGCTCCGGGCTGGCGATCGTACTCTCGCTGATCTGCACGTTCCTGTCGGACGGCATTTTCGACGACCAGCGCTGGCTGGACGAGGAGCAGACCCAGGCGAAGCCGAGCTCCTGCTCGCACTGGTTCGCCGCCTACGACGTCAAGCAGTTCGTCGACCTCGAGACGTTCACCCGCAACGTGCGCGAGGCCCGCGACCGCATCCGCGCCACGCCGCCGAAGGCGGGGGTCGAGCGCGTCTTCACCCCCGGCGACATCGAGAATGAGAAGGCGCGCACGTTCCACGGCGAGGGGATCCCGCTCGAGCAGTTCACCCTCGACGACCTGGCGTGGGTCGCGGAGCACGTCGGCGTCCAGTACGACCTCGTCTAATCGACGCCGTCCGAGCAACTCCTGTGAGGCGCAAGCGAGCCCGGCGGCGGCCAGCCGCCGCCGGGCCACGTACCGGCGCGGTGGCACGGTCCGCGCCCACGTCTATCGTCGTACCTCGCTCGCGGTACACCTGCCATCCCCAAGAGCACAGCCATCTGCGCTACGAGGCCGTACCGGCCGTCGTGAGCTGCGCGGCGGGGAAGGCGGGCATCACCTCGCGGGCGAAGAGCGTGAGCTGCTCCTTGAACTCGGCCGGCGGCATGCCCTCGGCCCAGTGGATCAGCACCTGGTCGAGGCCGGGGTACTTCTCCTGGTACTCGCGGAGGCCGTCGACGATCTCCGACGGCGGGCCGCACAGCCAGGCCTTCTGCTGGACGCCGTCCCGAATCGTCGGCAGGCGGGCCGGCGCGCCGGGCGTGCCCCACGTACGCCCGTGCTCGTCGGCGTAGCGGACGAAGCCGAACGGCGCGAACCACTTGTAGCGCTCGTCGTGGTACGGCTCGACGCGGCGGATCGCCTCTTCCTGGGTATCGGCGATGTACAGGCCGAGGCCGATTGCCAGATCCTCGCCGAGCTGGAGCTGGCGCCCGGCCCGCGCAGCCGCGTCGCGGAAGGCGCGGGCGACCTGCTCAGTGATCCGCTCGCCATTCAGGGTCACCATCCCCTTGATGCCGCGCGTGGCGATGTACTCGAGGGTCTTGCCGCTGGCGATCGGCTGCCAGATCTCGACCGGGCGGTGGATCGGGCGAGGGACGCAGGTCACCTCCTTGAGCTCGTAGCCGCGGTACGGCACGGCCGGCGGGATGTCGTAGTGCTTGCCGTGGTGGCTCCAGGACTCCTCGTCGAAGCACTTCATGAGCACGTCCATCTGCTCCGCGAAGAGCTCCTTGTTGGCGTCGTTGTCGAGCATCGGCGCCCCGAACGACTCGACCTCGCGGGTGTGGTAGCCGCGCCCGACCCCGAAGATGACCCGCCCGCCGGTCATGATGTCGGCCATGGCGTAGTCCTCGGCCAACCGGACCGGGTGCCACATCGGCAGGACGTTGAAGGCGCAGCCGAACTTGAGCCGTCGCGTCTGGGTCGCCAGCCAGGTGGAGAGGAGGATCAGGTTCGGGAAGACCTCGTACCCCTCGTGCTGGAAGTGGTGCTCGGCAGTCCAGAGGCAGTAGTAGCCGAGGTCGTCCATCAGCCGGGCGACGTCGCGGGCGGTGAAGTAAGCCTCGGCGAGGCGCTCGTTCGGGTAGCGCCGTTCGTCGGCCGGCGTGCCGTTCAGGCCGACGTTGTCCAGCTCGATCTGCCCGACGTACAGCACGGAGAACTTGGTGATCATCGCGCCGTCCAGCCTCCTTGGGTGGTGAGCGTCCGGCCGGCACTATAGCGAGTGCGGGGGTCCCGCGTCGGCCGACCGGCGCTCTCGAGACCGGGCAAGATGGAGGCGGTGGCGCATGCCAGCCGCGTGACTCTGACGAGGTGGCGCGGTCCTGGCGAGGAGGGGACAGGTGTCACTCCCGCGGGCGTATCGGCGGCCGTATCTTCTCACGGTAGGACAGGGGCGCCGTGGCGAGGCCGGCGACTGCGCCCGACTCGGCCACGTGAGCGGCCAGCCATGGAGAGCTACCCGTGAACGCGCTACTTTGCCGGCGAGCCGCCGTCCGCGCCCTGGTCCTCAGCGAACACGACGCGGTGCGACGCCAGCTCGTCGCCTACCTCGGGCGTTCGTCGGGCCTGGAGGTGACGGGCGAGCCGTTTCGGGTGGCCGCCATCCGCGAGGCCCGTCCCCAGGTGCTCGTTCTCGACCTGAGCGGGCTCGGGCGAGACGACCTCGGCCGCGCAATCACAGCGGCCGCCGAAGTGGGGGCGCGGGTGATCGCGCTGGCCTCGGTCCACGAGCCGACCGCCGAGCGAGAGGTCGTCGAGGCGGGCGGGACGTACCGCCTGAAGACGGTCGGGGCGGACGGGCTGGCGGAGATCGTCACGACGACGGGCCAGCCGGTCGCGTAGCGATCAGTTCGTGCGGAGGTGATCGCAGGTCGGAGGCGGCTGGAATGCCAGCAGGGTCGCGCCCTCGGCGGTCACCCGGTAGAGACCGGTGCCGCCATCGCCGAGCTTCCCGCCCTCGCGGAGATGCGGGGGGATTTCCTGGGACGCCGAGGCGAGCAGCGGCAGGCCCTGCTTCACGAACACCGTCGCGACGCTGCCGTCGTTGACGACCGTCAGGAACGTCGGGCGCTCGGCGAGCTCGCGCTTGACCCCATTGCGGAGCAGTCGCGCGTCACCGACCTTGCGGCCGGACCACTCCAGCAGCCACAGGTAGCCCAGCCGCTGGACCGGCCGCACGACGGTCTCGTCCAGCAGCACCCACTCGCCGGGCAGGCGGTGGCGCTCCATCTCGGCGACGAGGGCCCGCTGTGGCGCGTTCGAGCAGCCCGAGGCTGCGACGGCCTGCTCGAAGTGGAGCAGCGAGCCGAGCAGCCCCGCCGCCATTGCCAGCCAGAGCCCGGCCCCGCCCAGGCGGTACGCCCGGGCGAACGACCGCCCGTCGGTCGCCAGCAAGCGGGCAACCAGCACGCCGACCGCCGCGTACGCAATCGGGACGAGCGGCATGGTGTACCTGGCCTTGAGGAGCGGGTCGAAGTCGTCGTGGAGGAACGGCAGGCAGGCGAGCGCGGAGAGGACGAAGACGAGCGGCAGGGGGCTCGCGCGGCGCGCGACGTAGCCGAGCGAGACGGCGCACACCCCGACGGCGGCCAGGACGAACGGCTCGGTCAGGGCGTGCACGCGCAGGGGATCGACGGCGGACGCGAGCACCAGGGCGACCCCGCGCGCCGCCGCCGGGAGGTCGCCGAAGTAGGCGGCCGGCCCGAACGTCTGGCCGGCGTACTGCTGGTTGACGCTGCGCGCCCCGCCAAGGCCGCTCTGCACGTTGTAGACCAGTACGTTCGCGCAGCCGAGCAGGAAGAGCAGGCCAGCCAGGTACAGCTCGGGCCGGCGGAAGAGCCAGCGACCGCGCAGCACCACGAAGACGGCCAGGCCCGGCAGGAGCGCCAGGACCGAAGGATGGGCCTGCAGCGCCAGGCCGGCCAGCAGCCCGGCCAGCGGCACGAGCCGGGGGCGGCGCGACGTCACGGCGGCGTCGAGCGCCCATACAGCCCCGACCAGCAGCAGGGGCGTCAGGGAGGCGGACCAGGCGACGCGGCTGCTCAGCAGGACGTGCGGTGCCGAGACGGCCAGGAGCCCGGCGGCGGCCAGCCCGGCGAGCGGGCCGCCGAGCCGCCGAGCGTAGCCGTACGTCAGCAGGACCGTGGCGAGGCCGGCCGCCAGGGCCACGTAGCGCGGCAAGTCCGGCGACTTGCCGACGAGGACGATGACGCCGGCGATCAGGTAGTTGAAGTAGGCCCCGATGTGCTTGCTCGGCGAGACGAGCGGGAAGATCCGCCCCCGGGCGATGTCGGTGGCGGTCATCACCTCGATGACCTCGTCGGTGTAGCGCGGGATGTCGTCGAGCTCGCGGATCCGGAGGACGAGCGCGACGAGGATCAGGGCGGCCACCAGCGCGACGTGGGCCAGCGCTCGCCAACGCGACAAGACGAGCGGCCGGGCCGTCGTGAGG
>JALYGH010000684.1 GCA_030777205.1 Chloroflexota bacterium | reverse complement strand
GGCCGTGCTCGGCGCGGGTCGGGATCGCGCCGCCGGTGCCCGGCTCCGGGAACCAGAGCCGCTGGAAGTGCTTCTTCGCCAGCGTCATCGCCGCGTCGAAGCGGATCACCGGGAACTGCCGCGCGACGTGCAGGATCGTCTGGATCACCGCCTCGCGGACGTCCGGGTGGAGGTAGTTCAGCTGGGCGGTGTCGTTCCACGGCATGCTCGTGCCGTCGTTGCCGTGGTAGACGTACTGCTCCCGCCCGGTCCAGGGGTCCACCCGCTTGAACACGACCGCCGCGTCGGTCCGGTCGTAGTAGTGGTCCTCGACGAAGATGCCGACGCGGTCGTCTTCGGACAGGTCCGGGCCGCCGTACGTGTACCAGGGGTACGGGTTGTAGTCCAGCGCGATGAACCAGTCCGGGTGCTCGACCATCCACTTCGAGTAGATCCCGACGTGGTTCGGCACCATGTCGCTCGCCATTCGGATGCCGCGCGCCCAGGCGCGGTCCTTCAGGTTCTGGTACGCCTCCGGCCCGCCGATGTCGTGGGCGATCACGTAGTCGTACAGCGAGTAGGCCGACGGCACGGCGTCCGGGTTGCCGGTCAACTGCTTGATCCGCTGGGACGCCCGGGAGCGCTCCCAGACCCCGATCAGCCAGAGGCCGGTGAACCCGGCCCGCGCCAGGCGATCCAGCTCCTCGTCCGGGATCTGGTCCAGGCGGTAGATGTCCCGCCCGTACTGGCGCGAGAGCTGGTCGAGCCAGACGTAGGTGTTCTTCGCCATCAGCACCAGGCTCGGCATCCAGCCCAGCTCCGGCGAGAACGCCTCCGGCTCGCCCTCCTCGGCGTAGCCACCGCCGGTCGCCAGGTCCCGCGCGGTCAGCACCGGCACTTGGCCCGGCCCGAGGAACGTCAGCTTGCGCTCCTCCTTGATCAGGTCCAGGCTGCTCAGCAGCCGGTAGACGTAGTCGCCGAGCAGCGCCGGGCCCCACCGCTCGCGGATGAAGTCGAGCTGCCCCTCCAGCGAGTGCGGCGACACCAGCGCCGGCTGGCGCAGCAGCTCGATCAGCGGCAGGTTGTCCGGACCGAACGGCGGCTGGGTCGCGAAGAACGCCTTCAGCTCGTCGATCATCCGGACGTACTTCGTCTCGCGCTTCAGATTCGAGTCGTCGAACAGCTCCAGGAACGGCGAGAACGCCGGGTTGGCGTTCGCCAGCCAGAGCATCAGTAGCTCTTCGAGGACGATCTGGCGGTTCGGCGTGCCGGCCGTCTCGCCGCGCAGGTACTCGTCGAGGTCGGCCTGGCGCCGGTAGAGCGCCACGGTCGGGAACTCGTCGGCGAAGCGCCGCAGCGCAATATCAATGCTCTCCGGCCCGAGCCGCTCCTCCAGCCAACCGAGCGCCCGGCCCATCGCCTCCGGGTTCACCTGGCGTCGGTACTCGGCGACGACGAGGTGCAAGATCTCGTCGATCAGCCCCATCGCGTTGATCTGGCCCGGCTTGACCGCCTGCTCCGGATAGTTCACCAGGTCGCGCCGGTCGTTCATCTTCTGGGCGAACTCGCGCGCGGCGTGGAAGTTGGCGAAGATGACGTTGCCGGTCAGGGTGAACAGCGCGTCGTCGAACTGGTACCGGTCCCGCGCGCGACGCGAGACGTGGAACTCGAAGGTCACGCTCTCGAAGCTCACGCTTGCGTCGTTCAACCGTGTGTCCTCCTCTAGGGCGCGTGGGCGCCGCCGCCTCGGCCGAGGATCGGGTGGGCCGACGCGGATGACGGAGCAACGAGACGGCCCGGGGCCCGAAGCGCGGCGCGGGCCTCCCCCTCGAACCGCCGACCGAAGCTGGCCCTGAGTACTCCTGCACGATGCGTGCGAGGTTCCCCCGGGAGCGTGCAAGCTGCGGGCCACATCCACCCGATCCGACCGCCTCAGGGCCACGCCGCCCGGCCCAACCGCGACGGTAGTCAATCTGCCCTGTCCGCCCGCCGCCAGCACGCCGCCGCGATCGGGCCCCTCCGACAATTCTAGTACGACACCACGCTGAAGAATGTGGGAGCGTCGTCAACAGAAGTGTCACCGCGTTCCAATGCGGCCATTCTGAGCATCATCACCTGTCATCCTGCGACTATCCTGTCTTCCTGAACTCCCCTGTCGTCCTGCCCCAGCGCTGTCATTCTGAGCGGAGCAAAGGATCTATGGACCAACCAGCGTCGCAGCCTTGTGCTGCTCCCGGCAGTCCCCACCGCACCTGCGATGCCCGCCCGCCACGGCGCCCCACCGGCCTGACGAGCCAGGCCGCGCACGCCCCGTCCAACCCTTCCGCTGTCGCTCTGCATGGTCGACTACGGCAGCGGGACTGTCCGGTACGCCGCGATAGCGTCATTCGGGGGGCGGCGCGCCCGCCCGATCAGCATCGGGAAAGTGAGGCGATGGCAGTTCGACGTACCCCTCGACTCGGCCGATGTCATCCCACTGTTCGTCGGCCGGCGCTCCCTCGCCACAGTCACGTGATGCCGGGCCGCGTTCGGCCTGACGACCTGCTCGTGCGCGGCGCAGCCCCGTTCATGGGTAATCACTCCGGAAGCGCTAGCCTGATCCATTCCAGGAGCTGCCCATGACCCGCAACCGACGCCCCGCTGCCCGCCTCCGAAACTACGAAAGTGCAAAAACGAACCCAATCCCCTCCTGGTACGCGAGATTTTGGTGCCACCGGAAGCCAACCGGCGACCACAAGAAGCCAACCGGCACCCCAAAAAAGCCATCCGGGTACCACAAAAGTACGCCCGGTGATGCCTCCGGACCACACATATCCGGCTCACCGTAGCTTCCACACCGGGAACATGCGCTCGGCGCTCACTCGGCGGCCCCAGGTGCGTACAGGGGGCGGTGATGCCGAGCCGGGCAGGAAGCGGTCCTCGATGCTCTCGAGGCAGACGAATGGCATGGCACGCCGGCTGCGCCCTTGCTGACCACTCGAAGCGCGAGCGCCGGGCAGTCGCCCCAGGTGGCAGGTCATCACCCCGAACAGGCCGAGCACCATTGCGGGCTGACGTCCGGCGCCCCAGCCCCTCGCGCATCGGCCCCAGACGAGAGGAGACAGGAACATATGGCACGCAACCTATCCGGCGCGGTCGTCGTGATCACTGGCGCGTCGAGCGGCATCGGGCGGGCGGCGGCGCTCGCCTTCGCGGAGAAGGGCGCTCGGCTGGTGCTCGCCGCCCGCCGCGACGAGCCCCTCCGCGAGGCGGCCGAGGCGTGCCGCCGACGTGGCGTCGACGCGCTCGCCGTCCCCGCCGATGTCACCGACCCGGACGCCGTCGAGCAGCTCGCCCGGCGGGCCGAGGAGCGCTTCGGCGGCATCGACGTCTGGATCAACAATGCCGGCGTCTACCTGGCCGGTCGATTCGAGGACACCCCGCCGGACGCCTTCCGCCGGGTGATCGAGGTCAATTTCTTCGGCTGCGTCAACGGCGCTCGCGCGGCACTACCCCGCCTCCGCGCCCGGCGCGGTGTCCTGATCAACGTCGCCTCGGTGGCCGGCGCGGCCACCTATCCGTACTTCTCGGCCTACGTCGCCTCAAAGTGGGCCGTGCGCGGCTGGTCGGCGACGCTCCGCCAGGAGCTGTTCGGCAGCGGGGTCGACGTCTGCACGATCCTGCCCGCCTCGATCGACACGCCCCTGTTCCAGCACGCCGCCAACTACACCGGCAAGCTCCTCAAGGCGATGAACCCGACCTACACGCCGGACATGGTGGCCGACGCGATGATCCGCTGCGCCGAGCGCCCGACCCGCGAGGTGATCGTCGGCGGCGCCGGGCGGATGATGGCGACCCAGTGGGCGCTCGCGCCGCGCCTGGCAGAGCGAATCTTCAAGGCCCAGGCCGAATCGGACCACTTCCGCCCGGACCAGACCGTCCCACCGAAGGACGGCAACCTCTACGAGCCGATGCGCGAAGGCACCGAGGCGAC
>JALYGH010000683.1 GCA_030777205.1 Chloroflexota bacterium | reverse complement strand
CGCTCGCCGGGCGTCCCGTTCCGTCGCCCGCCATCCCGCCTCCCCGCCCGCCTTCATCGCCGAGAGGATGGCGAATCGACGTGCGCGACGCAAGCACCTTGAAGAGCTTCCTGCGCCGGCGGATCGCCCGGTCGACCCACCGGCTCGGCGTACACGTCGCGCGCTCAGTATCGGGCCAGCCCCTCGATCAACAGCTCGACAAACGCCTCGCGGTTGACGCCGAGCGCGACGTCCGCGTTCGGCGGGCGGCCGGTGGTGCCCCAGATGTCGCAGACGGTGCGGCCGACCGTGTAGGTGCCGGCCGTCTCGACGACCACGTTGACGTGCTTCGTCTCAAGCAAGTCCGGGCGGATGACGGCGGCCACCGCCAGCGCGTCGTGGATCGGCGGCCCCTCGGCCGGGATCCGCCGCAGCGAGGCCGCGCCGTACCAGTCGAGCAGCGCCGCGACCATCGTGCCGACCGGCGTCCCGAGGACCCGGATGCGCTCGCGCTCGGCCGGGCGGATGCGGGCCTGGTGGGTCGCATCCAGGCCGACCATCGTGACCGGGAGTCCGGCAGCGAACACGATCTGGGCGGCCTCCGGATCGACGTAGATGTTGAATTCGGCGGCGGGCGTGACGTTGCCGAGGTAGGCCGCCCCGCCCATCAGGACGATGCGGGAGACGTTCTGCTTGGTCTCCGGCGCGCGGAGGAACGCCATCGCGACGTTCGTGAGCGGCCCGACTGGGACGAGTGTCACGGGCTCGGGCGACTTGCGGAGGGTGCGGATCATCAGGTCGACCCCGTGCTCCTCGGCAACCTCGACCTCGGGCGGCGGGAACTCGTACCCGTCGAGCCCGCTCTCGCCGTGGGCGTGCGGCGCGGTGTGGAGCGGACGGAGGAGCGGGCCGGCCATGCCGGCCGCGACCGGGACGTCGCGGAGGTTAGCGACGGTCATCACCCGCCGCGCGTTGAGCACGACCTTCTCGAGCGTCTGGTTGCCGGCCACGCAGGTGACGGCCAGAAGCTTCAGCTCGGGCACCCGCGCCGCGAGCAAGAGCGCCAGCGCGTCGTCGTGGCCGGGGTCGGTGTCGAAGACGATCGGAATCGGCATGAAGTCCCCCCTCGCACGGTAGACCGCCGCGGTTGGCGTCGTCGCGCCGCATTACGCGATCCGCCCATCGTCGGACCGCCCAGGCTCCCTGGCGGACCGGTTTGGGTACGCTGGGACGGGCTTGGCGCCCAGGCCAGCAATCGTGGACGCGGTCGACCTCGAGCGACGACGATCGCCCGAATCTCGTTGCCTGCCAGACGATACACGACCGCGCACCGGCCGTGCGGTACCCGACTGTGTGGCGCGGTGATGCCCGGTGTTGAGCCATCACCGCGGTCCGGAGATTGCCGACGTCCGGCTGGCGCCTCGACCCGAAGCGCCGGAGCTTGCCGTCTCATGACGCCTGGTGGCCCTCGTCGGATGCAGCTCGAACCCGGGCAGGACTCTCCGCCACACCGGCCTGGAAGGTCACCCTGCGCCCTGCCCAACCGGGTCTGGTTCGCCGGGCATGCCACGACGATCGTCGACCTGGACGGGTTCCGGATCATCACCGACCCGATTCTGCGCGATCGGGTCTCGGCACTGACGCGGCGCACGGCGGTGCCGTGGTCGGCGGTCGCGCACCCGGTCGACGGCGTCGTGATCTCGCACCTGCACCACGACCACCTCGATATCCCGTCGCTCCGGCGCCTCGGGCCGGGCGTGCCGCTGCTGGTGCCGCCCCGAGCCGGCCCGTTCCTCGCTCGGTACGGCTTCGGTAACGTCACCGAGCTGCGCGTCGGCGAGGCGGCCACGGTCGGCTCGGTCCGCGTCGTGGCGACGCCGGCCCGGCACTCCGGGTTCCGCGCGCCGTTCGGGCCGGCCGCCGGCTGCGTCGGATTCCTGCTCCAGGGGAGCGCCCGCGTCTACTTCGCCGGCGACACGGATCTGTTCCCGACCATGCGCAAGCTCGGCCCGGTCGATGTGGCCCTCCTGCCAGTCTGGGGCTGGGGGCCGCGACTCGGCCCAGGCCACCTGGACCCGCTGCGGGCCGCCCTCGCCCTGCTCATGCTCCGACCGAAGCTGGCGATCCCGATCCACTGGGGCACACTGGCACCGATCGGCCTGCGGCGGGACATGAAGTACATGACCGACCCACCGCACCGGTTCCGGCGCCTCGCCCGCGAGTACGCGCCCGAGGTCGACGTGCGCATCCTCGCGCCCGGCGAGCACGTCGACCTCGGGCGCGTACTCGCGGGCGAGGAAGGGGCGTCGTGAGGCGCACAACCGTGCTCGCGGCCCGCGTCCTTGCTGGGCAGCGGCGCGCTGGCGAGGTGATCAGCCGGGTGCCAGGGGGCGACCAACGCGAGCGGGCGAACACGGCCGAAGTGGGGGCGACGAGCTCGGAGCGCCCGGACCACCGGCGGCGTGCGCCAGGGCGGCGGCGGCGAAGTGGGCGAGGCGGGCGCGAGTCTCGTCGACAGTGACGTCGTGCCGCCCGAGGTCCACGTAGCCCGACACGTACTGCTCGACGGACCCCAACGCCCGCGCGACCGCGTACAGCTCCCAGAAGAAAAGGTGCCCGACGGCTCGTCCCGCCGCCGCCTCGTACGCGCCGAGGAAAGCGTCGGCAGCCTCCGGCCCGCGCAGGAAGGCGAGATCGAGGCGGCAGTAGCCGACGTCCTGATCCGGATTGCCGCGCCGGGCCTGCTCCCAGTCGATGATCCCGGTCAGTCGGCCGTACCGCCAGAGCGTGTTGCCGGGCCAGTAGTCGCCGTGCACGAGTGACGAGGCAGAGGCATCGACATGGGGCCACCAGCGATGCAGGGCCGACCAGACCGCCAAGCCATCCGGCTGCCGGGCCAGGCCGGGCGGCGGCGCGTCGCGTTCTAGGAGTCGGGCAAGCTCGGTGCGCTGGTCGAGAAGCGACGCGAGCTCGGCGTCCCGGAAGGAGGCCAGGTGGACCTGCGCGAGCGCCTCGGCGAGCTGGCGGAGCCAGCCGGCCAGGTTCCGGGGAGCAAGCAGGCCGCGCCCGGGCAGTCGGCTGGTGACCATCGTCGGGCATCCGAAGACGGCGCCGTCTCGGTCGAGCCAGATCGGCCGAGGCGCCGGGAGGCCCGCCCGGCTGAGCGCGCCGAGGGCGGACCACTCTCGCTCGGCGATGCGCGGGTCCTCGCGCAAGGCACTCGCGCCATATCGCCGCACGACGAGGTGCCGGCGCTCGCCGCTCGGCGCGATCAGCTCGACGGCGTGCATACCCGACGAGATACCCCCGCGCAGCCGGCGCACCGTGCCCACGCGGCCACCCGGTTGGATGGCAACGCACAGTGCGGCCAGGGCGCGCGGCGCGGGCGCCCGGCGTAGCTCGGCATTCATGGGCGTCGGCGGAGTGCTCACGGATCGGTCGTCTCGGTCTGCCCGCCACGTCCCCGCCGCGGGGCATTATGGGGGAGCATCGGCGGGGGCTCGCGCGGTGCGTCGCACGAAACGTCGCACCAAGCGTAGCATCTCGCGTTGTTCTCGACTCAGCCACCCGGATACCCTGATTCACGCGGCGTCTCGGGCCGCGTGCGAGCGCAACGACTCGTGCCGAGCATCGGCGCCGGTCGACGTTCATCGGGGAGGTTTGCGTGGGCGATCGTCCACTCGACGGGGTTCGGGTCCTCGAGCTGGCCACGGACATCGCCGGCCCGTATGGCGGCAAGCTGCTGGCCGACCTCGGCGCCAACGTCCTCAAGGCCGAGCCGTCCGGCGGCGACCCGACCCGCCGGCGCGGCCCGTTCCGCGGCGGCACGCCGGACCTCGAGGCGAGCGGCCTGTTCCTCTACCTGAACGCCGGCAAGCGCGGGATCACTCTCGACCTCGCGACGACGGCCGGCCGAGACGCGCTGCTGGACCTCGTCGCCCAGATGGACGTGCTGATCGAGAGCGAGCAGCCCGGCGAGCTGGAGCGGCTCGGAGGCTCGCCCGCCGCCCTCGGCGAGCGCAACCCGCGCCTCGTGCGGGTGTCGGTGACGCCGTTCGGCCGATGGGGGCCGCGGGCGGGCTGGCGCGGCAACGACCTGATCGCCTTCCACAGCAG
>JALYGH010000682.1 GCA_030777205.1 Chloroflexota bacterium | reverse complement strand
GCGTCCCTCGGTCAATTCGACCAGCCCCGGCAGAAGCTGCATCAACGTGGCCTTGCCGGCGCCGGTCGGGCCGACGAACGCGACCTTGGAGCCGGCCTCGATCTCGAGCGTGACGTCCTTCAGCAGGTATTTGCCCTTGGTCGGCGCGTAGGTCGCGCCCTCGGCCCGGATGGCGTCGGTCAGCGGGCCGGCCTGGCGCGCATCCGGCCGGTCCACCTCCGGCTCGCGCTCGAGGATCTTCGTCACCCGCTCCAGCCCGTCGGCCGAGAGCGAGAGGGTCTGGAAGGCGCCGGCGAACAGGCCGGCCGGCCCGTAGAGGCGCAGCAGCAGGATGTAGAACGCCGTCAGCCCACCCGCCGAGAGGTCCTGGCCGTTCGACCAGATAACGATGAGCCCGCCCGCGACGAGCACCGCCACCTGGGCGCCGTTCGTGATGAGCACGCTCGCCCGGCTGAACGCCTGGGTGACCATCGCGTTGCGGATGTTGATCTCGCGGTTCAGCTCGAGCTTCTCGCGGAACCGCTCCATCTGGGCGGCGCGCTGCCCCCAGCTCTTGAGGAGCGGCTGGGCGTTCATGTTCTCGATGACGGCCTGCTGAATCTCCTGATTGCGGCGCACCGTCTCGCGCTGGTTCTGGCGCATGGTCGCTCGTCCGGCGCGGTACGAGAACGCGAAGATCGGCAACCCGGCGATTGCTATGATCGAGAGCCAGGGATTGAGCGAGATCAGCATCGCCCCGAAGAGCAGCATCGCGATGCCGTTCGACACCATCGGCGCGAGTCCCGCCGACAGGGCGGCCGCGACGTAGGCGATGTCCGACTGGAAGCGCTGCACGACCTCGCTGGCCGGCGTCCGGCTATGGAACGACAGTGGCAGGAGCTGGAGGTGATCCAGGAACCGCATCCGCAGGTCGAAGACGACGCTCTGGCTCACCTCGGCGGTCATCGCGGCCTGGCGCAGTCGGGCGAACGCGTTCAGCAGGAACATGCAGACCATCACGGCCAGCAGGCCGAGCAGCCACCGGGTCTCCTCGCCGGGCTGGATTCTGTAGCCGGACGGCGCGATGAACGGGATCGGGAACGCGAACGGTCGGTGGCCGAGCACGCTGTCGATCAGGAACCGGATCGCCTGGGGCATGAACAGGTCGAAGCTGAGCCCGAGCAGGACGGTGACGAAGATGCCGACGAGCCGCCACCGATACGGACGGAAGTACGGGGCGGCGCCCTTGATCGCCGCCAGGGTCTTCCCGCCGCTCGCCCGCGCGCTCAGCTCCATCTTGCGGTTCCAGAGCTGGTCGAGCGCCGCGAGCGGCCGGCCATACTCCTTACGGAGCGCGTCGAGCGAGCCGCCGGCGAGCAGGAACCGGCGGTAGCGCTCCAGGCCGCGCCACTGGATGAGGTGCGTCGCGAACGCGGTCGCCACCGTCGTGGCGGCCGGCGAGCGGTGCTCGTGGTACTGGCGCACGACGGCGACGAGCGGCCGAAGCTGCCCCTCCTCGCGCATCTTCCGGGCGCGGGCCGGCGCCTCGGCGTAGTAGGTTGCGCCCCCCAGTCCGGCCAGGTACCCGGCCAGGCCATCCTCCCAGAACCGGGCCGCCGGCGCGATCGGGCCGTACGTCAAGTGCAGGACGATTCGGGTCAGCTCGAATTCCGGATAGGCGCCGGCCGACAGCGACGTCACGACCGTCCAGAGCGTCGCGCCGTCGAGGTCGAGCCGCGTGTTCGTTGACCCCGGCGGCTCGCCCGGTTCGTCGTCGAGCACCTCGCAGAGGTACACGGTGATGCTGCCGCCCGGCAGCGCGCCGACGTCGAGCGCGCCCCGGACGTCGGCGAGCGCCTTCTCGTAGCGCTCGACGATGGCCTCGATGTTCTCGTGGGCGAAGGAGCCTTCGTGGTAGTGGAAGGTCAGCGGCCCCGCCGCCCGCGTCGTCCAGGCTTCGGTAAACATCGCCGCGCTCCCGCCCCGTGCTCGACCTCGTCCGCGCTACCCGCCGGCCGCCCTCGAAAGGCTCACTGTACAGGGCGACCAGGAGTGGGGGCAACGCGCGACGCGCGCCACACCCGTGGCCCGAACCCCGAACACAGTTGTCCGTACATAACTACCGTTGGCCGCGTCGTAGTATTCCTC
>JALYGH010000681.1 GCA_030777205.1 Chloroflexota bacterium | reverse complement strand
CCCGAGAACAACACCCAGCTCGACCAGCTCGCCGCGGAGCTCGGCCAGGAGACCGGCATGGACGTGCGGGTCGAGAAGTTCGCCGACGCCGAGCGCGACACCAAGACGGCGGCGATCATCGAGAGCGGCACCGGCGGCGACATCACCGTCATGCGCGACTTCGACGCCTACCTCTACGCCGACAAGCTGGTCGACCTGACCGACCTGTCGAACGAGATCGGCAACGAGTGGGGCGGCTGGTACGACATCGCCAACCAGTGCTGCGTCGTCAACGGGAAGTGGCGGGCGCTGATGATCGGTCAGGCGCCGGCTGCCTGGAACTACCGCACCAACCTGTTCCAGGCTGCCGGCGTCGCCCAATTCCCGGACACCTTCGATCAGCTCCTCGACGCCGCCCGCAAGCTCCACGACAAGGGCACGCCAATCGGCATGACCCTCGGGCACGCGCCCGGCGATGGCCGCTCGACGAACTACCCGGTCCTCTGGGCGTTCGGCGGCAAGGAGTTCGAGGCCGATGGCAGGACGGTCGCGATCAACTCGCCCGAGACCGTCAAGGCCGCCGAGTGGTACGCCGAGATGTACAAGGTCATGGACCAGGGCACCACCGCCTGGCTCGACCCGGACAACAACCAGGCATTCCTGGCCGGCAAGGTCGCCGCGACGGTCAACGTCAACACGATCTACCTCGCCGCCCGCGCCGCCGCCAACGACCCGGCCAAGCCGGACGCGGCCAAGAAAGAACTAATCGACACGATGGACCACGCCAACTGGCCGTCGGGTCCGGCCGGACGGTTCGGGCAGTACAACATCAACCTCTGGGGCGCCTTCGCCAGCAGCGAGAACCGCGAGGGCCAGCTCGCCTTCCTGCGCGCCTGGCACAAGAAGGACTTCTTGTAGACGTGGACCAAGACCGGCCAGTCCTACTTCATCCCGCCTTTCAAGGGGCTGGAGAACATGGACGTCTGGCCGGACGACCCGAAGCTCACGATCTTCCGCGAGCTGAACAAGGTCAACCGCCTGCCCGGGACACCCGGTCCGCCGACCCGCGCCGCCGCTCAGGCCGTCTACGACTTCGTCCTGGTCGACATGTTCGCCAAGGCCGCCACCGGCCAGGCCACGCCGGCCGAGGCCGTCAAGTGGGCCGAAGACCAGTACGAGCGCATCGTCGCCTCGAGCGGAGCGTAAGGAGAGGAGCGATGCAATCAGCGCGGGTGAACGTCGGCGGGCCGCCCGGCCGGATGCACCCCGTCGCCGCTCGCGAGCGGGGTGGCGTGCTCCACGGCCTGTCGGCCGCCCTGGAAGACGAACGGACGCTCGGATACGCGCTCGTCGCGCCGGTCGTGCTGATCCTCCTCGGGCTGGTCGCGTACCCGCTGTTCTACGCGATCCAGCTCAGCCTGATGGACCGCACCCTCGGCAACGAGGGCAAGTTCGTCGGGTTCGATACGATCCTCGGCCTCTGGAACAACAGCATCTACCGCCAGGCGCTCCGCAACACGATCATCTTCACCATTGGCGCGACGATCCTCAAGCTGATCATGGGACTCGGCGTCGCCCTGCTGATCAACGAGGCGATGCCCTTCCGCAAGCTGATCCGGGCCGCGATCCTGCTACCCTGGATCGTGCCGACGGTGCTGAGCGGGCTGGCCTGGTAGTGGATGTTCACGCCGAACTTCAGCGTCGTCAACTGGGTGCTGGTCAACGCCGGCATCCTCAAGACCGGCCTGCCCTGGCTGACCAATCCGGACCTCGCCCTGTTCTGCGTCACGCTGGTCAACGCCTGGCGGGCGGTCCCCTTCTTCGGGATCACCCTGCTGGCCGGGCTGCAGACGATCCCGCAGGAGCTGTACGAGGCGAGCGCAATCGACGGGGCCGGGCGCTGGCACCGCTTCCGCTACGTGACCCTGCCGCTGATCATGCCGATCCTGATGATCACGCTCGTCCTGTCGATCATCTGGACCTTCTCGGACATCCAGGTGGTGTACAGCATCATCAAGGGCGGCCCGATGAACAGCACCCACGTGCTGGCGACGGTCAGCTACCAGATCGGGCTGCAGACCGGGAAGATCAGTGAGGGCGTGGCGATCTCGCTGACGATGCTGCCGCTGCTGCTGGTGCTGGTCATCTTCCAGCTTCGGCAGCTCCGTCGGAGCGGCGGTGCATGAGGAGCACGCTATGAGCGCGATTGCACCGGCGACCTCGTCCGCTCCGAAGATGGCCGGCGCGCGCAAGCTGGACCGGCTGCTGACCGTCTACCTGCCGCTCGCCCTGGTGCTCTTCTTCCTGCTGGCGCCCTTCTACTGGATGACCATCACCGCCTTCAAGCCGAACAGCGAGCTGTACGACGGCGCCGTCAGCCCGCTCCTCGTCTTCGCCCCGTCCACCGAGCACTTCGAATACCTCTGGACCCGGACCGATTTCGTCGTCTGGACCTGGAACACGATGTTCGTGGCCATCGCCGCCACAGCCGTCTCGATATTCTTCGGCGTTCCAGCCGGTTACGCCCTCGCCCGCCTGCGCTTCCGCGGCGCCGACACCCTGAGCCTCGGCATCTTCACCACCTACCTCGTCCCGACGACGCTGTTGTTCATCCCGATGGTCCAGGTGATGAAGACCCTCAATCTGCTCGACACGATCGTCGGGCTGGTCGTGGTCTACCCGACGTTCCTGCTGCCGTTCACCACCTGGCTGATGTCCGGGTACTTCAAGACGATCCCGAGCGAGCTCGAGGAGTGCGCGCGGATCGACGGGGCGAGCCGTATCGCGGCGATGCTGCGCATCGCGTTCCCGCTCGCGGCGCCCGGCATCGTCTCGGCCGGCATCTTCTGCTTCACGCTCTCCTGGAACGAGTTCATCTACGCGCTGACCCTCGTGACGTCGAGCGCCGAGCGGACGATCCCGGTCGGCGTGCTGGTGCAGCTCACCCGCGCCGATTTCTACTTCTGGGGCCCGCTGATGGCCGGCGCGCTCTGCGGCTCGGTCCCGGTCGCCTTGATCTACTCGTTCTTCGTCGACCAGTACGCGGCCGGCCTGACCGCCGGCGCCGTGAAGGGCTGAGGACAGAGGGCAGCGAAGTATTGGCACCGAGCCCAACACGATGACCATCCTGAGCCTGCGAAGGATATACGGATCGACCGGCCGGGCAGCTTAGTTGTCTTATCAGCTCGTAGGCCCTTCGCCGCTCCCAGGATGACAGCCGTGAATCGAATGCCACGCGGCACCACATCGCCGATCAACTTGCCGAGGAACGACGATCATGTCCGTCACCCAGCAACCGGCAATCACCGAGGCGGCTGAGGTCTCGACCGAGACGCTGCTCGCCATCCACGCCGGCATGCACCGCATCCGCGCGTTCGAAGAGCGGATGCGCGAGCTGTTCCTGGCCGGGCGGCTGCCCGGCTTCGTCCACCTGTATGTCGGCGAGGAGGCGGTGGCGACCGGCGTGTGCGCCGCGCTCCGCCGCGATGACTACATCGCCTCGACCCACCGCGGCCACGGACACGCGCTCGCCAAGGGCGCCCGGATGGACCAGATGGCCGCCGAGATCATGGGCAAGGCGACCGGCATGTGCGGCGGCAAGGGTGGCAGCATGCACGTTGCCGATTTCTCGGTCGGGATGCTCGGCTGCAACGGGATCGTCGGGGGCGGGATCGGGATCGTCGCCGGCGCGGCATTCTCGGCGAAGTACCGCGGCACCGACCAGGTGGCGGTGGCGTTCTTCGGCGACGGCGCCTCGAGCAAGGGAACGTTCCACGAGGCGCTCAACTTCGCCGCCGCCAGGAACCTGCCGGCGATCTTCGTTTGCGAGAACAACGGCTACGCCCAGTTCACCGCCTCGGAGCACACGATCTCGGTTCGAAACATCGCCGATCGCGCCCATGGGTACAGGATCCCGGGCGTCGTGGTCGACGGCCAGGACGCCATGGCGGTGTACCGAGCGGCAGCGGAGGCGGTCGCGCGGGCCCGGCGCGGCGAGGGGCCGACGCTGATCGAGGCCAAGACGTACCGCTACTACGGCCACTACGTCGGCGACCCGGAGCGGTATCGCACCCGTGAGGAGGTGGCCGCCTGGCGCGAGCGCGACCCGATTACCCTGCTCGAGCGCCACCTGCGCGACGAGCGCCACGTCGACCAGACCGTCCTCGACGCCAACGCCCGCGCCGCGGCCGAGGAGGTCGACGCGGCCGAGCGGTTCGCGGTCGAGTCGCCGCTGCCGGAGCCGGCCCGGGCGCTCGAGGACGTCTTCGCGCCTTCGGGGGCGACGGAGGCGCGGCCGGGCGGCCAGGTGCGCGAGCTGACCTTCGGCGAGGCGACCCGCGAGGCGATGCGGGACGCGATGGCCGCCGATCCTTACGTCGTCGTGATGGGCGAGGACATCCACTGGGGCGGCAACTTCGGCCAGTTCACCGGCCTGTACGAGGAGTTCGGGCCGGACCGCGTGGTCGACATGCCGATCTCGGAGAGCGTCATCGTCGCGGCGGCGCTCGGGGCAGCGATCACCGGGCTGCGCCCGATCATCTCGATGAGCTTCGTCGACTTCACCCTCGGGGCGATGGACGAGCTGATTAATCAGGTGGCGAAGATCCGCTACATGTTCGGCGGGCAGACGCGAGTGCCACTCGTGTTCCGCGCTTCGGACGGCGCCGTCCGCCAGGCGGCCGCCCAGCATTCGCAGTGCCTGGAGGCGCTGTTCACCCACCTGCCGGGTCTGAAGGTCGTCGCGCCCGCGACGGTAGCGGACGCCAAGGGGCTGCTGGCGGCGGCCATCGCCGACGGGAACCCGGTCATGTACCTGGAGCACAAGGTGCTCGGGAAGAGCAAGGGCCCGGTCCCGACCGGGGACTACCTGATCCCGCTCGGCCGGGCCGCCGGCGCCCGCGCCGGGGGCGACGTCACGGTGGTCACGTATTCGCTCATGACGCACCTGGCGCTGGAGGCGGCCAAGGCGCTGGCCGGCGACGGGATCGACGTCGAGGTGATCGACTTGCGCTCCCTGTCGCCGCTCGACTGGGATGCGATCGCCGCCTCGGTCAAGAAGACGCATCGCGCCGTGGTCGTTCACGAGGGGTACACCCACGGCGGGCTCGGGGCAGAGATCGCGGCCCGGATCGGCGAGGAGCTGTTCGACGACCTGGACGCGCCGGTGGCGCGGGTGGGTGCGCAGCACGTGCCGATGCCATTCAGCCCACCCCTCGAGAACGAGGTACTGCCCTCGACGGACGATATCCGGCGGGCGATCGAGAGTGTCGTCGGGCGCACCTAGCCGAAACTGAATCCGGCAACAGCCCCTCGGACGGCACTGAGCGATAGCTTAGGACTCGTCAGGAAATAACCGTTCCATCTTCGCGTGGTCGCGGGTGGATGCTGTAGTTCCAGTCGCCGTGGAAGGCGTCGCGGCGGAGATTGACGGTGGCGAGCTCCTTGTCTGAGACCTTGCG
>JALYGH010000680.1 GCA_030777205.1 Chloroflexota bacterium | reverse complement strand
GCCCGGCAGCGACGACCGCCCCGGCGGCCGCGCCCAAGCCCGCCGAGAGCAAGCCGGTCGCTGCGCCGGCCGCTAGGCCCGAGCAGAAGCTCGGCGAGCAGCTCATCGGCAAGCTGGAGGGGCCGGAGGTCATCACCGATCCGGCCCAGTACCCGACGTCCTTCAAGGAGGCGCCTCAGCTCGCCGAGCTGGTGAAGGCCGGCCAGTTGCCGCCGGTCAACGAGCGGATCGGGCAAGACCCGCTCGTCGTGAAGCCCGTGCACGAGATCGGCAAGTACGGCGGCCAGTGGCGCATGGGCTTCACCGGCGTCGCGGACTACTGGCTCGGCCTGAGGTCGGGCTCCGGCACCGACTACCTGCTCTACCGGGACTACACCGCCCAGAAAGTCGTGCCCAACATCGCCCGGGCGTGGGAGGTGACCGACGACGGCCGGACGATCACGCTGTCGCTGCGCCGCGGCATGCGCTGGAGCGACGGGGCGCCGTTCACGGCCGACGACTTCATGTTCTGGTGGGAGGACCTCTACCAGAACAAGGAGCTCGTCCCGAACCCCACCCACCTCCTCTCGATCAACGGCAAGCCGGGCACGATGGAGAAGGTGGACGCCCAGACGATCCGGTTCAGGTTCCCGGATCCGTACTACCTCTTCGTCGAGGTGCTGTCGCTGGGAACCTCGATCACCAGCCACGCCAACTTCGGCGAGATCGCGATGGGCGGGTTCGCCCCGGCCCACTACCTCAAGCAGTTCCACCCGAAGCACACGCCCCAGGCCGAGCTCGACGCGAAGGTCAGGGACGCGGGCTTCCCGAACTGGGTGGACCTCTTCAAGTTCAAGAACAACTGGTGGCTGAACCCCGAGCTGCCGGCCGTGACGCCCTGGGTGACGAAGACGCCGGCCAACACCCCCAACTGGACCCTCGAGCGCAACCCGTACAGCATCTGGGTCGACACCGGCGGCAACCAGCTCCCGTACATCGACAAGCTGTCACTGACCCTTGGCGAGAACCTCGAGGTGATCAATCTCCGCGCCATCGCCGGTGAGTTCGACATGCAGGCCCGGCACATCCAGCCTGCCAAGCTCCCGGTGCTGCTGGAGAACCAGGAGAAGGGCGGGTACACGGTCTCGATCAACCCGATGGGGAACGGGTCGGATTATGGCTTCTACCTGAACCTCGACTACCCGCTGGACGACGAGATCAGGAAGTGGTTCAACAACCGTGACTTCCGCCGGGCCCTCTCGCTTGGCATCGACCGCGAGCAGTTGAACGAGGCGTTCCTGCTCGGCACGGGCGTGGCGGGCTCGCCGGCCCCGGTCGAGACGAACAAGTACAGCCCCGGTCCGGAGTACCGCACGCTGTGGCACACCTACGACCCAGACCGGGCGAACCAGATGCTCGACCAGATCGGGCTCGACAAGAAGGATGGCGAGGGCTTCCGCCTCCGGACCGACGGCAAGGGCCCGCTCCGCCTGGAGATCGTCTCGCCGAGCGCCTCGTTTTTGCCGTTCGGCGAGATGGGCGAGATGATCCGGGCGCAGTGGCGGCGGATCGGCGTCCACCTCGACGTCAAGGACATCGAGCGCGGGCTCGTTCAGCGGCGTGGCTCCGGGAACGAGAACCAGATCGTCGGCACCTGGAACAGCGATACCGAGGCGCTGTTCCTCGGCCCCTGGTACGGCACCGTGCCGATCGACACGCTCGACTGGGCGATGCCGCGCTACGGGCAGTGGTTCGCCACCGACGGCAAGGAAGGGCAGGAGCCGCCCGAGGCCATGCGTCGGGCGATGGAGATGTACAAGAAGGCGTTCGGCGTTCCGGAAGAAGAGAGCATCAAGCTCGGCCAGGAGATCTGGAAGCTCGTCGTCGAGGAAGTGTGGTACATCGGCGTCCTCGGCCAGAGCCCGGCCATCATGGGCGTCCAGGTCACCAAGAAGAACATGGGCAACGTGCCGGGCAGGATCACGAACTTCAACTTCGCGCGCCCGCCGTCCGTTGCTCGGCCGATGACCTTCTATTGGAAGAGCTAACCAAGGCCCGGTCGTACATCAGCAGCCCCGTCGCCCCTCCATACCGGGCACGTCTCGCGGGATCGCGATATGTGGTCGGGCATGTCGCGAACTGGGTCCGCGCTGTACGGCGTAAGCTCACGGGACCCTAACGTCGCCTGCTGGGAGGTGAGGGGCTAGCCGGCAATCGACGTAGTGATGTCGGAAGGCGCCAGTACACGGTCAACAGGGCGTTAGCGCCTGGGCTTGTTTCCTCCCGTCGAACTGGCAGGCTTCACCAGATAGGTGTGGTTGCCCTCGTACGCGCCGCGGACCGGGCTGCCACCGGCCTGCTGGATCAGCGCTCGAACGTGCAGGGTGTAGTGCCCCGCCTTGCTCACCGAGAATGACCGGCCGGTCGCCGATGTCTTCTCCCAGACCGGCCGCGGCTGCGCGGTCGAGTCATAGCCACTGGTGTACTGGATGTCGTAGCTGTCGCTCGGCTTGTACCAGCCCTCGAAACAGTACTCGTAGCCAGCGACCGTCCAACCCTCGGGAAGCTCCTCGGGCGGCACCGACCACGAGAAATCGAGGTTCAGCGTCGACCCGCTGCTCAGCGCCACCTCGCGAGTCGCAGTCCTGACCACGACTCCGGCTCTCCTGACGTCGGTGAGGTTCGTGTGGATCGCGGTCCGCAACTCGTCGAGCAGTCCCATGACGGCGGTGCCGGGACAGGCGGTGGCGTTCGTCTCCTGGTGGCCCGAGATGTTCCGCATCCCGTTGGTCCAGGTATCGTCGGAACGCAGGAAGTCGGAAGTCGCGATGTCGGCGTCTCCTTGTTGGCTGGTCTTCCCGACCGCGAGGGGACGGAGGAAGTGCCGACCACTCTCGAAGGTGCAGTGCCTGACCAGCGCGTCCCACATGGCGCCGCCCGCACCGCCCAGCGGCCAGTCGGCCTTCGTGGCGTCCCCGAGCAGCGCGACGCCTGCGCTGCCGTAGTTGTGGGAGGTGTCGTGGCCCGCCACCACTCCGGCGCTGAGGACCTCGCGGCCTTCCCTCGTCGCATCCCCCTCGCCTCGCCCATGGCGCCCCTCGTACGTGTTGCCGAACTTGTCCACCAGGGCGGTGTAGCCGATGTCTCCCCAACGCTTGGTCACGGCGTGGTAGCGGTAGATCGCCCGCACCTCGGCGGCGGCCTCGGCCCCCGATTTGTAGTCATTGCGGGTGGCGGTATGGTGGACGACCAGCTTCTTGGCCGGCACGAACATCTCCGGCCAGAGCTCCTTGCCGCTCCGGGCGAAGCGGTAGCTCTCATCCGCCCCCCACTGCTCGCGGGAGGTCACGGCCAGGCTCCGGCCGGAGTCGGCATCGGCGACTGAGAGTGTAGGTAGCAGGTCCGCGGCGGTCGTCGCGGCCGGCGAGTCGATGACGGTCGCCGTGACCCGCCGTAGGCTCGGGCCGGCTCCGCCCGCTGTCCGGAAGGTCGCGCGATATTGCACGAAGCGCGCGCCGCCGGCGTAGATCAAGGCGCCGAAGTAGTCGCCGACCGGTGTCTCCTCGGGCAGGCTCTCGACCTGGACCGGACTCCAGGGGGACCAGCTCGAGCCATCCGCGCTGGTGCGGGCCTCGAAACCGAGGCCGGCGCGCGGCGGCACGGCCGCCGACCAGTGCAGGCCGACGTGGGTGAATCGGGCCGAGCTCTGCAATGTGGCGGACGTGAAGGCCCCGCCCTCCTCGGTGGCCCGCAGGGCGGGCCCTTCGGGTGTCGCGACGACCGCCGTCCCGCGCGCGTTTCCACGCCGGAGGGCGTCTCCGTCATCGACCAAGTCCTCGCCGTGGGCGGGCGGCTGGGCGAGCGCAACGTCGGAGCGGAGCAGGGCGACCGAGGCCACGGCCGCGGCGAGGCGGATGCTGCCGGCAAGCATCTCACGGCGAGTCAGGCGCTGCGTCACCAAGCGGCCTCCTGAAGTAGTTGGAGTTTGGGGAGGAGATGGCGGACCACCAGTCTCGCTGTCTTTGCGATCACCCACCACCCTGATAGCATCGCTACCAACGCATGAGTGACAGCCCGGTTCTGCGCCGGGACGATCGCCGGAACTAGGGTAGGCATGGCATCCTCGAATCTCTTCGGCAGCGGTGGGCAGACGATGGCTCGACTCACCCGCCCGTGCCGGCGTCGAGGACGACCCGGACGGCGTCCGCGATGACCACCCCGTCGGCGTCGTTCGTCAGCTCGATGCGGCACGGCGTCCCGGCCTGGAGCGGCACGCGGGCCAGCTCGACCCAGACCCCGTGACGCTCGCGCTGATTCACCTCCGCGGCGGCGAGCTGCTGGCCGCCGGATTCGACGGTGAAGCGGGCGTTCGTGGCCCGGTCGTATCCTGCCGTCCAGCAAACCAGGACGCGGTACACGCCGTCCTCCGGCACGTCGAGCGTCCAGGTGAAGCCGGCGGGCGCGGTGGCCGCCCCC
>JALYGH010000679.1 GCA_030777205.1 Chloroflexota bacterium | reverse complement strand
GTCTCGAGCCGTCACCCGGGCGGGCCCGGCTGGAGCACCGTTCGGCACTCCACTTCGGAGGGTACTGCTATCAGGGTCTCGGAGGCGAGGCCACGTGGTGCTCCCTGCACCGCACTTGCCGGGCTGCGAGCGCCGCCACCCAACCGCGGCGAGGGTACTGGCCACGAGCGCCCGCCCGGAGCACGGGCGGGCCATCGGATCGCTGGCGTTCGCCAACGCCAGCGACTGCGCGGGTAGCCGGGAGGATGATGACCGATGACCCGAGGTTGGAGGGTGTCCGACCGACTTCGGCAAGGGGCAGCCGTGGCGGCTTCGACCGGCGGGCTGATCCTGATCGTGGCCACGGTCGTCAATTGGCTCGGCGGAGTGGGGAGTATCAACGATCCGCTGAATCCGCGCTGGCGAGACGCCCTGGCCCTCCTCGCCCCGGGGTTCGTGCTCGCGGCGGTCGGCTTGGCCGGCACCCAGACGCGGTTCACCGGGGGCAGCCGGTTGGGCGCGGGCGGCGCGGGCGCGCTCGTTTTGGGGATCGTCGGCTTCGCCGCGAGCTGGACGGTCCTGCACGAGTACGTGTTCCCGCTAGCGCCAACCTCGATCCTGCTGCTCCTGGTCGGCGTCTTCGCGCTGGCGCTCGCCATGCTGCGGGCAGGCATCGCCCCGCGGCCTGCGACCGTGCTGCTCCTGGCCAGCCCGCTCGGGATCTTCATCGCGATCGGCCCGCCGCGGCCGGGGGCCCTCATCCTGCTGCTCGTCGCGTTCGGCGTCGCCTGTGCCTGGCTCGGCCTCATCGCGCTCCGACCGAGCCGGCGGCTCCCGCACCTCCCTCCCCGGTGAGCACGGGACGGGCTCCTTCCGTGCCGGCTCGCTGTCGCCCGCATCGGCGGGACCGCCCAAGCGGCGATGATCAGGGCCGTCACCCGGGCGCGCGTCGTGGGAGTTTCAGCGAGCAGGTGCGGGGAGGTTCGCCCGAGCGTCAGCTCGGTAGGGCGCCCGGCCGGGGGATACGGTCGGCGCGATTAGGCCGGCCGCGCGGCGCGCCGGCGCGGGAGGCGTGCGACCGTGGGGTGCCACCGGCGGAGGATCCAGGTATACGCCGTGGCCAGTGGCAGGGCGCCGACGAGCGTGTGGTCCAGGAGATGCCAGTGATCGGCGAGGTCTGCGCCCCACACCGGGCTGTACTCACAGTAGAACTCGGGCAGCTGCTGCCCCGCAAGTGCCAGCGCGAAGTAGCAGGGGTTCAGCAGGTGCAGGATGACCTCGGTGCCGACGAAGAACAGCACCGGCCCCACGAGCGCGAGCAGCCGCCGGCCACCCATCGGCCAACGGCCGCGGAGGACATCCCAGAGGCCGGCGAGCAGGCTGGGCAGGCCGAGGGCGATCGCCAGCAAATAGCCCAGGATCGAGACGGTCATGGGGAGGTCCCGGAGCCCGGGCATCCCCCCGCCCTCGAAGCACGGCGGGTCCGGGCACTCGTCCACCGCGACCTGCGCCTCGGCCGGGCGGGGCTCCCAGGTCGCCGCGTAGACCGCACCGCCGACCAGCGCAAGCGCGACAGCCACGAGCGGGATCAGCCAGGCATACCCCGCCAGCCGGTCCGCTCCACGCTGCCACCGCGCCGACACTGTTGCCACCGCCTGCTCACCGAGGTTGGATGGATGCAGCCGGGCCGAGGGGCTGCTACGCGGTGGCCGGCGCGGGCTGCCCCGCCCGTGCGCGTGCCCCGGTCGTGAGCGCGTAGCCGAGCAGCGCCCAGCCCAGGCACAGGACCAGGAGCACGAGCAGGCGCAGCGGCTGCGGAGCCGGGCTGAAGGAGACCAGCAGCTGGAGCCCTCCCCCGACGGCGAGCGGCCAGGCCGCGGCCCGGGGCAGGACGCCGGCGCGCAGGGCGGCGATGCCGAAGAGCAGCGAGCCGATCGTCTGCGGGAAGAAACCCGGGACGTGGGCCAGGAAGTCGAGGAGGCCGGTCGCGGTGTCAACGCCGGCGATCAGCTCGGCCGCGACGATGATCACGCTGCCGACGGCGCCGTACCCGTACCCGAACAGCGAGAAGTAGCCGCCGGCCTTGCCCAGCGTGCCGAAGGCCCGGCGCTGCGCGCGGTAGAGCGCCAGGATGCCCACCGTCAGGACGGCCATGATCGGCGTCTCGAGGATGTGGAAGAGCCAGTGCTGGTCCTCGAGGACCCGCAGCGGCGGGACGACGCCCGTCGTCCCGAGCGTCATCAGCGCGTACATCGCCCACAGGGCCGCCGCGCCGATCACCGCCGCCCACCCGCCCTCACGAGTACCAATGGTCAACATTCGTCCGCCTCCTTGGAACGCTTCAGGCGCCCCGTTTGGGGCGCCAAGCTCTTTCTGCGTCCAGCCTACAGCCTCACCCTGGCGCGAGCGAAGCGGTCCCCATCGTGCTCGACAGTCGCCCGCCTCAGTCGCCGCCGTCGTCATACTCCGGCTGGTTCGACAGGTTTCCCGTCGATGTCTCCGCCTTCCGTCCCCTCGTACAGATCGTCCGGCATCTGCGTGGCCTTGTGCTGCTCCCGGGCCAAGCGCCCCTCCCATGCTCGATACCCCCAGCATACGCCGCCCTCGCGGGCATGGCTGTCAAGCAGCCAACAGTGCGAATGTCCACCACCCGGCCGCGACCAGCACGCCGGCCACACGCAGCAGGGCGACGTGCTGGTCGGCGTTCACCCTCCGAGCCGCGCCGCCACGCTCAGTGCGACCGCCGTGAGGACCGCGGCGGTCATGATCGCCAGGGCGAGGATGAACAGGACCACCGCGGCGAGGATGAACAGGACCACCGCGGCGCGGATGAGGCAGCCGATCACCGCGTCGCCACCCCAATCGTCGCCCAGGCCCGTCGCTCGCCCTCCGGGTCGTCGGCCCGATAGACGAAGCTGAGGTACCGCATCGGCCCGCCGGCCGCGTTCGCCGCGACGCGCCAGTCGAGCGGCTCGGCCGGCGCGAGATCGAGCCGTTCCAGGCCGGGGTGGTCCGCCGCATCTTCGCGCGCTACGCTGAGACCGGCAGCTTCGATCGGGTGAGCCACGAGCTGAACCAGGACGGCATCACCGCGTTCGACGGCGGACGCTGGTACCCCGTCACCGTCCGGCGGATCCTGACCAACGAGTCCTACACCGGCCGACTGATCTATCGCCGAACCCGGTGGGTCAAGACCCGCGGCCAGGACGGCAAGCTGCGCCGGCGCCAGGTTGAGCGGCCGGCCGATGAGCGGATCCAGATCGAGGGCGCCTCGCCGCGCATCGTCGACGAGGCGCTCTGGCGGCGCGTGCAGGCCATCATCACGGACCCCGAGCGCACGAAGCGCGCACCCACGCCGGCCCGGACCTACGAGCTGCGCGGGCGTATGAAGTGCGGCCTCTGCGGGGCGGCGATGGTCGGCCAGACGCTGAGGGTCAAGGAGACGCCCTATTCCTAACTACCGCTGCCGCCACGCCTATGATCGCCCCAACGGCAAGCACTGCGAGACGCGGTACGTCCGCGCCATCGACCTGGAACGGGCGGTCTGGGGCGAGGTCACGGCCGTCCTGGCGCGCCCGGTGGTCGTGCTCGAGGAGCTGGAACGCGCCCGCCAGACCAGCCGACCGGCGGATCACGCCGAGGAGCGTGCCGCCCTGGAACGCGAGGTCGCCAGCCTACAGGAGCGCGAGAAGCGGCTGGTGCGGCTGTACACGTTCGGCGAGATCGACGACGAGACCGTCCGCGCCGAGGGGGCGGAGCTGCGGCGACGGCGCCAGGTCCTCGAGGAGCGGCTGGCGGCGCTGCAGCCCCTGGAAGTACCGGCCGATCATCTGATCGACCCCGCCATGCTGGAGCGCGCCTGCGGCCTAGTGACCCGGTGGCTGGATCAGGCGGGTACCGAGCAGCGGATGCTGGCGCTCGAGGCGCTGCAGGTCGCCGTGGCCGCCACACGCGTGGCGGCCATCGTGACCGGCGTGCTGCCGACCGAGGCGCCGCCGTTTATCACGGACGAACCATCATCCCGATGCACGTTTCCCGGTAAATAACCTGGAGTCGGCAGGGGTTCCCTTCGTGGCCCGCGTGCGCCTCGCATAGTAAGGGGTTCCGACGAGGTGACCACACGAGGACGCCATCGAGCCGAGCGGGTACCGTCGTGCTGCGGCCCCGGCGGCTTGTCCAACGGCAACCCGTCATGACCGGTCCACGCGCTCATTCGCCGGTAGCCGGAGTTCAGGTGAGCGCGGACTCGTCGAGCCCGTAGGCGCGGCGTGCTCCAGCGACAACCCGTCCGGCTGTCCACGATACCCGCGCGGCGACCGGGTCACCGCCCTGACTAGCGCGAACTCGGTTGGGAATCTGATCGCCTCTCGCACCCACCCGAGCGACACGATCGCGTCCTCGAGGGCCTCGCGCACCACCTCGGGCACGTTGAAGCTGAGGCCGGACGCGGTCCAGTATGTTCTCCAGCCACTGGGACTTCCGATCTGACTGCTCGGATAGGCGACCCCCGTGGACGCTGCAGCGAGGACGCGGTGGCGGGCAGCCGATGACCGGCACTCGACGGAGATGGGGGGCACAACCGATGAGCAGCCAAATGTCGCGGTCCGACGATCTCGAGCCACCACTGCCGCCCGAAGTCGCCGAGGCGGAGGCGGGCGGGGAGGTGGCCCGGCTCTACGGCGACATCCGGTGGGCGCTGCGCTCGCCGAATGTCAACTTGGTGTACCGCCTGCTAGCCCACTACCCAGACTACCTCGCGGCCGCCTGGTCGGAGATCGGGCCCAACCAGGCCAGCCGCTACCTGGAGCAGCAGGCCGAGCGGCTGCGGGCGCTCGCCGCCCTGGACGTCAGCCCGGCCGGCGGTCGGTTCCGAGGGGAGCTGTCGGCGCTCGGCCTCTCGGGCGACGAGCTGGCCCGGATCCGGGGCATCATCGACCTGTTCAACTACGCCAACCCGAAGAACCTGATCGTCGTCGCGGCATTGCGCCTGGTGTTTGACGGGCGGGCCATCCCGGGCAGCGACGTGGCCGAGGGCGGGCAGCCGCTGCCGAGCGGCCCCCTGCCGGACGTCGAGGTGCGGCTGGTCGATCCGGGCTCGGCGCCACCGGAGGCGCGGCCCGTCCTGGCCGAGATCCTCGCCGCCCACCCGGAGAGCGGCGCGATGCCCAGCGTCTACCGCGCGCTCGCGAACTCGCCGTCGTTCCTCCACGCGAGCTGGGGGGCCGTGCGTCCGTACGTGGCCGGGCCCGAGTTCGCCGCGCGGGTGCGGCGGCTGATCGACGAGGCGGAGCGGGCGGCCCTCGGGCTGCCCCACCCGGTCGGCCTCTCTCGGGCCCGCACGGAGCAGATCGTCGGCCGGGACGGTGCGGCCGCGGTCGAGACCATCCTGCGCAGGTTCGGGACCGCGATGATCCCGGCGATGACGGTCGAGGTCCACACGCTCAAGGCGCTGCTCGACGGCCCGGAGGCGGCGCGGAGCTCTCCGCTCGCCTGGCGGGGCTGAGGGGCGGCTGCCGCTTCGTGACAGGCGCCGATCCTGCGCTTGGCACGTCGCTTGCGCGGCCTCTCCGGGTACCGAAGGCACGGCTCTGCGTATCACCCGAAAGTGAGGAACTCCCGATGCACGGCGCACCGTCCACACCGCGCGTCGGCGACGTCGCTCCGGATGTCGCCCTCCCCAGCCTCGAAGGGCGGACCATCCGCCTGAGCGACTACCGCGGGACGCGCCTGCTGGTGTTCATGTGGGCCAGCTGGTGACGCTGCCGCGACCAGCTGCCCGTGTGGCAGCGCTTCGTCGAACAACGACCTGACCGTGGGGCGTTCGCCCTGCTCAGCGTGGCGGTGGACGCGGATCCCCAGCGGCCGCGGCCATTCGCCGAGGGCCGTCCGTTCCCGACCGTGGTCGACAGTGCCGGCGTGCTGGGGCGCCTGTTCGACTTCGATGTCGTACCCAACGGCCTGTTCCTCGACGAGCATGGGATCATGCAGTACCTGCACGTCGGGGGCTTCGACATCCGCCGGCCGGAGATCGCGCAGCAGGTGGATGCGCTGGTCCGAGCGGACTTCGCGGGCGGCGAGCCGCCGGCCTACGCCGCGCAGGAGTCGCCCGAATTGGAGGTGCTGCGGACCGAGCTGGTGGAGCGACCCGATGAGGCCGGCCTGCACTTCACGCTCGGGGAGGTCTTGCTCAGCGAGGGCCGAGCAATGGAGGCGGAGGCGGCCTTCCGACGGGCGACCGAGCTGGACCCCGACGATTGGTCGGCGGCCTTCGGCCTGGGCACGGCCCTGTATCAGCAGGACGAGGTCCCGCAGGCGCTGGCGTGGTGGCGGACGGCGCTGGCGCGGGACCCGCACAACTTCACCGTGCGCAAGCAGATCTGGATGGTCGAGCACCC
>JALYGH010000678.1 GCA_030777205.1 Chloroflexota bacterium | reverse complement strand
CCCCTGTATGGGGTCCACGGCAATCACGACGGGAGCCTGGCCCATGGCGAGTCCGCCGACCGCCGGGCGGACTGGGGCATGTGCGAGCTGCACGCCCGGGTGGTGCGCGAACACGGCCTCCTGATCGGCGGCTTCGACGGCTCGCTGCGCTACAACCACGGCTCGTACCAGTACACCGACGCCGGGATGCGTGCGCAGGTCGCCCGCATGGTGCCCGGACTGCTCGCCAACCGCGTGCGGCACGGCCGCTTCCTGGACATCCTGGTCACCCATGCCCCGCCGCGCCACATCCACGACCAGCCGGACCGGGCCCACCAGGGTTTCCGAGTCTTCCGATGGTTCCTGCGGACCTTCCGACCGCGCTACCACCTGCACGGCCACATCCATGTCTACGACAAGCGGACGACGACGCGGACCCAGTTCCACGACACGCTGGTGCTCAATGCGTACCCGTATCGGGAGTTGAGCGTGGCGGCGGCGCCGGGTCGGTGAGCGAGCCTCTCCGCTGGCCGTCGCGCGACAGCCGGCGCCGCCTCATCAGGGTGCTGACGAAGCGGTCCAGCGCCTCGTCCCAGGCGAGGTCCGCCGCGTCGGCCGCCTCGCTCCGCCAGGCGCTCACCCGCGCGACGAAGTCGGCCGCGCGGTCCCCCGGGAAGTAGCGGGTGAGCCGCCGCGCGCGGACGCGCTGCCAGAGCGGATGGTACACCTCGGCGTACCACCGTCGCGCGGCGTCCTGGTAGTCGGCGATGCCGTGCCCAGCGCGGTACGCCTCGATCATCGCGGCGAGTCGCTGATAGGTGTCCGGGTGCGCCGCGCCGATGCCGGTCAGGCCGGTCGATCGCTCGAACGCGCGCCGCTCGGCGAAGGTGCGGGCGGCCTCGGGATCGGCCAGCGGCACGAACTCGGTCACGTCAGCCTCCAGCTCCAACTGGCCGAGTTGTCGGGCCGCGGCGACGCGATGGTGCCCGTCGAGGACGTAGTACCCGAAGCCGAGCTTGTACAGCTCGATCGGCGGCAGGCTCGCCCCGGCCGCCATAGCCGACCGGATCCGCTCTAACCGTTCGTCGTCGAGGCGGCGACGCTGCGTCGGCCGGAAATCCGGCCCCAGCTCCCGCGCCCGCCCGATCGTCCTGATGATCCGCCCGACGTCGACCGTGCGGAGGCCGAGCGGCCGCCGATGGAGCGGGCCGGCGCGGGCGGCGTCGTCGGCGAAGCTCCGCAGCGGCCTGGGCGCGGCGGCGTCGAGCATCGGCCGCACGAGCAGCACGGGACAGGGGGCCGCCCTGACGACCGCGTCGGCGATGCTGCCGATCACGACGCTGCGCAGGACCGGCCGCACGTTCGCCCCGAGGATGATCAAGTCGGCCTGGTGACCCCGCGCCTCGTCGAGAATGCTCGCCGCGGTGGGGCCGGTCCTGATCAGGGCCGCCGCGCGGACGCCGGCCGCCGACATCCCGGCGACGAGGACGTCGAGGTAGGCGCGGGCCGTCGCTTCGGCCGGCGAGACCACCTCGGCGTCGAGCGCCTTCGGCGGCAGCACGTGGAGCAGGACGACCTCGGCGTCAAACGCGCGGGCATATTCCTGCGCGACCGGCAGCTTCGCCTCGCCGAGCGGGGTGAGGTCGACGGGGATCAGGATGCGGCGGACCACCCCGGTCCCCCTCGGTCCCGAATCCGCCGCCCCGTCATCGCGGCAGGTAGCTCAGGTCCACCGCCTGGGCGTACGGGATCTGCGCCTTGATGCCGCCGGCGAAGATCTGCTGATCCAGCACGTTCTTGTGCGCCGTCTCCGAGATCGTGCCATCCTTCGACAGCCGCGGCAGCGTATTCTGGACCGCCGCCTCGAGGACATCTGGCTCGATATCGGTGAACTTGTCGCGCGCCACTGCCAGCGCCATGCTCGGGTCCTGCTGGAGTGTCTCCTCGGCGCGGACGAGCGCCGTGTGGAGCCGTCGGGCCGGGTCCTCGTTCCCCTTCAGCCACTCCCGGCGCAGCGTCACGCAGAGCAGCGGGTACTCGAGGTTTCGGAAGTCGTGGACGATCTGGTACTTGTCCGGCTGGAGCAGGAGCTGGGTCAGCAGCGGGTCGAGGAACATCCCGGCCTGGATCTGGTCGTTGTCGAGCGCGGCCAGCATCGGGGCGCCGCCGCCGACCGAGATCAGCTCCGCCTCGCGTTCCGGATCGACGCCGCGCTGCTTGAGACCGTAGCGGACGTTGATGTCCGTCGAGGAGCCGGGGCCGGTCGTGCCGATCTTCTGGCCCGTCAAGCTCTCCAGCGACGTGTACGGCGAGCCCCGCCTCGCCATCAGGGCGTAGGCGTACATCGCCTCGACGTTCGCCGTGGCCACCACGTCCATCCCCTGCTCGCGCAGCTTCAGGACGTGGTCGTAGGAGCCAAGCAGGACGTCCGCCGCGCCGCCGACGAACGCCTTGGCCGCGTCGCCGCCGCCCTTGAACTCGACCAGCTCCGACTCGAGCCCCTGATCCTTGAAGAAGCCGCGCTGCATGGCCGTATAGAGCGGCAGGTAACCGAGGTACGGGTAGACGGTCGCGACCTTCAGCGTCGTCAGGCCGCCCCCGCCGCCCGCCTGGACGCCGGCCGACGGCGCGCCGGCCTGGCCGGACGATGCGGGCTTACCGGCGTCCGACGCCGTCGGGGCAGACGGTTGGCCCGCCCCGTCGGATGGCTGGCAGGCCGCCGACAGGGCCAGCGGCGCCGACAGGGCGGTGAGCAGCGT
>JALYGH010000677.1 GCA_030777205.1 Chloroflexota bacterium | reverse complement strand
GGCGTCACCGGTCCTCGGACGACACCGTTCCTGCTCGACACCGTGGCGCGGGCGACGGGCGGCCAGAGCCTCGAGGCGAACCTCGCGCTGCTGGAGAACGACGCGCGCGTGGGAGCGGAGATCGCCGTGGCGTTGAGCAGGGGCCACTAACCGCCCAACGCCGGGGGATTGGGAGGACAGGGACCGTCGTGACGATCGTCCCGCATCGGTGTATCCTCAGATGAGGCGCTTCGAGTAGGGCGACGTTGGGTGAGAGGATGGCAGGATGGCGGGCGCGGGTCGTGGTGACTCTCCGCTGCGGGTGGGGCTGATCGGCTTCGGGGCGGCCGGGCGGCGGCTTGCCGAGGCGATCGTCGCCGGCGACGCCGGGCGCTGCGAGCTGGTCGCCGTGCTGGTGCGCACGCCGGACAAGATCTCGGCCGACGTGCAACGGGGGATCGGCTGCCTCGTCACCAACGACGCCGGAGAGTTCCTCGCCACCCAGATGGACCTGGTCGTCGAGGTGGCCGGGCACGACGCGCTGAGGGCATACGCCGAGGACGCCCTTCGCCAGGGTAAGGATCTGCTCGTTAGTAGCGTCGGCGCCTTCGCCGACGTCGCGTTCCAAGAGCGGGTCTGGCGCCTGGCCCACGACCGCGGTCGGCGGGTCTACTTGGCAACGGGCGCCATCGCGGGCCTCGATGCCATCGCCTCGGCGGCGGTCGGCGGGCTGGAGTCGGTGACCCACCTCGTCCGCAAGCCGCCCCGCGGGCTGCTCCCACCGGACGACGCGGCCGCCGTCGAGCGCTCCGGCCAGCCGCGCGAGCTGTACAACGGGCCGGCTCGCGAGGCTGCCCTCCGTTTCCCGGAGAACGTCAACGTCGCCGCCGCGATCAGTCTGGCCGGCCTCGGGCTGGACAAGACGACCGTCCGCGTCGTCGCCGACCCGACCGTCGAGCGCAACACGCACGAGATCGAGGCGCGCGGCGAGTTCGGCGACCTGCGGGTCGTCCTGCGCAACATCCCGACCGAGAACCCGAAGACCGGCCGCCTGACGGCGATGAGCATGATCAAGGCGCTACGCAACCTGACCGCGCCGGTGGTCGTCGGACTGTAGGGGCGCGCCCCGTGCCCACCCCTACCCGGTTCGCACGGCCCTACGCGCTCAAGTCGCGGCGGGCGCGGACGTCGCGGGTGGTCAGCTCCTGGAGGATCAGCAGCAGCACCGTCCAGGTCGCCAGCCCCAGGCCCATCAGGATCAAGGTGCCGCCGGCTGCGAAATACGACCAGTGGTAGGTGATCTGCCCGGTCGCCAGCCGCTCCAGGCCGGCCGGCCCCATCAGCCCACCGCCGCCGAGGAGCATCAGCACCCCGATCCCGGCCAGGCGGCCGCGCCACGGCGCCGGCAGCGCTGAGGGCGCCGGGCGCCGAGCCGGCAGGAGGGCCAGGATCGCTTGGCAGGTGACGCCGAACGCCAGGACATTGACGCCGGCCACGCTCATGATCAGCACCGCGAACAGGCGGTAGATCATGTCTTCCTGGAGCGACCCGTGCTGGAGGTAGTGCAGCGACGGGCCGAGCCCGAGCAGCACGGCCAGCGCCAGCATGCCGAGACCGAGCGTCCCGAAGAACCGCTGGGGGTCGTAGAGCAGGGCCGTCCAGAGGATTGAGCGGAGGAAGCGGACGCCGTCCTTGAGCGGGTTCAGCTTCGAGCGCCCGATCCGCTCCTTGTACGAGATCGGCACCTCGACCATCGTGAGCCGCTCGTACACCGCCCGGGTGCTCATCGCCGGGGTGAAGTCGAGGCCGTCCGGCAGCGGGTAGAGCGTCGCGAGCAGTTCGCGGCGGAACACCCGCATGCCGCTCGCGCTGTCGGAGATCCGCCGCGACCCGACGACGCTCAGCAGGGCGGCGAAGATCGTGTTGCCGACGCGGCGGACGAGCGGCATCTCGCTCTCGCCGCTGAGCATCCGCGACCCGATGATCAGATCGGCGTCGTGCTCGCTCAGGGCCCGGCAGAGGTTCGGGAACGACTCCGGCGGGTACGTCCCGTCGGCGTCCAGGAACGCCAGCAGGTCGCCGGTCGCCGCGCTGAAGCCGGTCTTGAGGGCCGCTCCGTAGCCCCGGTTGGTCGGGTGCTGGATCAGCCGAACGTCGCGGTGGGCGCGGACCCGATCGGCCGTCATGTCCTTCGAGCCGTCGTCGACGACGATCACCTCGAGCTGGCGGATGCCCGCCTTCGCGAGCTCGCCGCGCTGGCCGAGCACGCGCTCGAGGATCGCGCCGATCCCGCGCTCCTCGTTCAAGGCTGGGATGACCACCGAGAGCGAGCGCGGTCTGGCGGTCGCGCGCTCGGGGGGAGGGTCGACCAGCGGGCGGGTGCGGGTTCGGTCAGCCATCATGTGGGCTGCTCTCGGCGACGAGGGTGGCGGCCGCCCCGACGCGTGTGCCGCGCGGCCGGCTTCGGACCGAGACGTACGGCGCGGGACTATACCGTCTCGGCCCGCGCGGGGACACGACAGCCTCCTGGGAGGCCCAACGCAGTAGCCAGTCGACCCCTCGGCGCAATCGAGCCCCGGCCGGCCGGATCAGCGCTCGAACGCCGTCCGGGCCCGGGCGCGCAGGCGAGATAGCCAGGCCGCGCAGGCCACCGGCACGCCGCCCGCAACGGTGCGCCCGTGGAGCCACGCGGCGTGGATGCTGGCCAGCGTCGAGGAGACGGCCCCACCCGCGGCCGGGCCGAGCAGGCCGACGCGTCCCAGGAGAGCCGTGCCGTCGAGCCGGGGCGTCCGCGGGCCGCCCGGTTCCGTCGTCGCTGGGCCGACGGTTTCGGGCGCACCACCGTCCACGCGGGCAGGCTGGTGAGCATGACCACCCGCTACGGGCGCCGCCGGCTGACCGACCGGTCCGTCGGCGCGTTCGTTGTCGGCCGCGACGCGCGTCTCCGGGGGCTTCACCTCGTTGGTACGGTTGAGCACGATCTCGGCGAACATGACCGCGTTCGGGATGGCCACCAGGACGTTCTGTCCGTTTCGAAGGCGCGTCGTCCGCACGCCGATATGCTCCACGACGCCACGCTGGTCCTTGATCGAGATCTCGTCGCCGAGCCGGAACGGCCGCTCGAACAGGAGGTAGGTGCCGGCGAAGAAGTTCTTGAGGATGTCCTGGAGCGCGAGGCTGATGCCGATGCCGACGACGCCGACGAAGGTGACGAGTGTGGTCGGCGGCACGCCGAGCGTGTCGAGGATCGTGATCCCGCCGAGGATGAAGACCCCGATCGCCACCGTGCGCCCGATGATGATGCGCACGTGGGCGTCGGCGCCCGTCCGTTCGGTGGCGAAGTCGAACCAGGACCGCGCGAGGCGAGCGGCAATCCACGTCAGCAGGGCGAGGACCGCCGCCTTGGCGAGCGGGACCCCGATGGCGACGGCGAGCGTCGGCCAGTTCTCGTAGTCCCACCAGGGAACCTGTAACAGACGTTCCGTCAACGCTTCCGGAGGTCAGGCGAGCGAGCCGCACGGACAGCCCGGCCCGGCTGAGGATGGGATGACCGCAGACCGGATGGCAGGGCCGCCTAGTTGGCCTGCTGGTGCTGCCCGAGGAGCAGCTTCGCCTCGTTGCCGACGCCGGCCTCGACGCAATCCTGATACGTCGAGTACAGCGCCTTGTTCAGAAGCCGCATCCGCCAGTCCGCGTTCTCGAGGACGTTGACGCACTCGCGGCGCTGTCGCTGCAAGTACGACAGGCGCATGAGGAAGAACAGTTGCGTCGGCGAGTACGATTTGAGACTGCTGTTGCTCGCGCCGCCGCTCGTGGCAAGACCCAGCAGGGACTCTTTGTTCTGGTCACTCGGAGGCATTTCACCACCCTCGATTCCTGAGCTTGTGCCCCACGGGAGTCGCGAACGGCGCTCTCCGCTGGGCCCATTGTACCAAGGTTCCGGGATCGGGTGCTAAGATCTTCACTGCCGCTCGACGACCCGCCGAACGTGTCGGCGGACGCCTCACCGTGACGGGATTGCCGCCCGAGATGACGATCATTGCCGACAAGGACCGAGACACGATCCGCGACCTGCTGGCGCGTGAGCTCGACGCAGGCGTCGAGCTGCTGTTGTTCACGCGGCCGCGCTCCCGACTGTTCGTCCCCGGCCGCCAGGACTGCCAGAGCTGCGCCGAAACGCAGGAGCTGCTCCAAGAGCTGACCGGCCTCGCCGCCGAGAAGCTGACGCTGACGGTCCACGACGTGGCGGCCGAACCGTCCGCCGCCACTCGGTACAACGTGCCGGACGTGCCGACGGTCGTGGTCCGGCGGGCCGAGATCGGCGCACACGAGGGCTCGCCCCACCAGGTCGGGGCGCCCGCCGCGGCCGATGGGGAGGCGGACCCTGCCCCAGTAGGCGAGGGATCGGCGCCGGCGGCGAGCGAGGCGCCGGCGAACGTGCGCTTCCTCGGGCTGCCGGGCGGGTACGAGTTCTCGACGCTCGTCGCGGACATCGTCGACGTCTCGAAAGGCCGGACCGACCTCGCCGATGCGACCCGCGTCGCCGTGCGGGCGATCGACTCGCCCGTCCACATCCAGGTCTTCGTCACCCCGACTTGACCGTACTGTCCTCGTGCGGCCAGGCTGGCCCACCAGATGGCGATGGAGAACCCGCTCGTCGTGGCCGACGTCATCGGGGCGAACGAGTTCCCCGAGCTGAGCGAGCGCTACGCCGTGATGTCGGTCCCGAAGACGGTCGTCAACGACCGCACCCAGCTCATCGGGGCCCAGCCAGAGGCGAAGCTGCTCGCGGCGATCACGGAAGCCCTGAGCCGCGACGCCTAGGGTCGTACAATCCGTCCCCGGCGCGGCGCCATCGGCT
>JALYGH010000676.1 GCA_030777205.1 Chloroflexota bacterium | reverse complement strand
GGCCGTTCCGATGCGCGGGGGCCTCCGGTGCGCGTCAACGTCGTCCAGTAGCGCCCGACGCGCGAGGCCAGTGGCTCCCCGGCCGCCGGTGGCTAGGGGCCGCCCTTGCTGTCCCACTCGGCGCGGGATGCCGGCTGGCGTCTCCAAGAGCCGAGGGTCGTCGGAGCTGCGATGGAGTACCTGCTGGTCGGCGTCGGGGGCTTCCTCGGCGCGAACGCGCGCTACATCCTCGGCGGTGTGATCGCCGACCGCCTCGGGACCGGCCTCCCCTATGGGACGTTCCTCATCAATGTGACCGGCAGCCTGGCGATCGGCGTGCTCCTCGTCCTGCTCACCGAGCGACTGGCCATCGACCCGGCCTGGCGCCTCCTGCTCGTGGTCGGCTTCCTCGGCAGCTACACCACGTTTTCGAGCTACACGTTCGAGGCGCTCGCGCTCGCCGAAACCGGCCAGTGGCTCGGCGCGCTCTGGTACGTTCTCGGCAGCAATCTGGTTGGCCTGGCGGCCACCTACGCCGGCATGGTCCTGGCGCGCGCGCTGGAACGCTGACCGGCGCTGCCTCGGTACTCAGCGGGGGCGGCGCTACGGGAGGGTGACGATGGAGACTCAGGCGATGACCGGGCGCGGGCGGCGGGTCCGGGTGTACTTTGGCGAAAGCGACCGCCACGAGGGCCGGGCGCTCTGGAGCGCCCTCCTCGACACGCTCCGACGACGCGGCGCGGCCGGCGCAACAATCCTGCGCGGCCTGGCCGGTTACGGCGCCCACAGCCGCGTCCACGCGGCCACCCTCGTCGACCTCTCGTCCGACCTGCCGCTCGTGCTCGAATGGATCGATACGGAGCAGCGGGTCCGCGAGCTGCTCCCGGAGATCCTGGCCATGGTCGACGGCGGCATGGTGACCTCGGAGCCGGTCGAGATCCACCGCTACACCGCCCACGAGGCGACCGGGCGGCACTAGGCCGGGGAGACCCGCGCCCGGGGCGCGGTCTCCCCTCACCCGCCCATCGGCGCGCCGGTCAGGCCCGGCTCGGTCATCCGGCTCGGGTCGAGGATCCGGTCGAGATCCGCCTCGGAGAGGCTCGTCTTCTCGCGGGCGACCTCGCGGATCGTCCGGCCGCTCGCGTACGCCTCCTTCGCGATCGCCGCGGCGGCGTCGTACCCGATCTCCGGCGCCAGCGCGGTCGTGATCATCAGCCCCTTCTCGACCATCTCTGGGCCGCGATTCGTGGCCGTGATCCCCGCCACGCACTGCTTCGTGAAGTTGTCGACGCCGCTCGCCAGGATCGAGATCGACTGCTCCAGATTGTACTGGGCCACCGGCATCATCACGTTCAGCTCGAAGTTGCTGCCCTGCAGGTTCGCGATCGCCACCGTCGCGTCATTGCCGACCACCTGCCCGGCCACCTGGCAGAGCGCCTCGGCGATCACCGGGTTCACCTTGCCCGGCATGATCGAGCTGCCCGGCTGGACGGCCGGCAGGTCGATCTCGCCGAGCCCGGCTCGCGGCCCGGACCCCATCCATCGGATGTCGTTGGCGATGTTGTTCATGCTGATCGCGATCGTCCGCAGGACGCCGCTCGCCTCGGTGACCGCGTCGAGCGTGCTCTGGGCCTGGAAGTGGTTGTCCGTCTCCCAGACCTCCACGCCGGCCAGCTCGCTCAGCAGCTTGCACGCCCGCCGCGCGAACTCCGGGTGGGCGTTGATGCCCGTCCCGACCGCCGTCCCGCCGAGCGGCAGCTCGCCGAGCTCCTGCTGGGCGTGCTTCAGCCGCCGAACGCCCCGCTCGGCCTGGCCGGCGAAGCCCTGGAACTCCTGGCCGAGCCGGATCGGCGTCGCGTCCTGGAGGTGGGTCCGGCCGGTCTTGACGATCGGCATGAACTCGCGGGCCTTCTCCTCGCAGGCGCGCCGCAGCCCGTCGAGCGCCGGCACGAGCTGCTCCTTGATCGCCATCAGCGCCGCGAGCTGGATCGCACTCGGGATCACGTCGTTCGACGACTGGCAGATGTTCACGTGGTCGTTCGGGTGGACCGGCTTGCGCGACCCGATCTCGCCGCCGAGCAGCTCGATCGCGCGGTTGGCGATTACCTCGTTCGCGTTCATGTTCGTCGAGGTGCCGGAGCCCGTTTGGAAGATGTCGATGACGAACTGATCGTCGTGCTTGCCGTCGACGACTTCCTGGGCCGCCCGCACGATCGCGTCGGCCAGCCCGTCGTCGAGCAGGCCGAGGTCGCGGTTGACCCGCGCCGCCACGAGCTTGATCAGGCCGAGGGCGCGGATGAACTGGCGCGGGAAGCGCAAGTCGCTGATCGGGAAGTTCTTGACGGCGCGCATGGTCGTGGCGCCGTAATAGGCCCCGTCCGGGACCTCCAGCTCGCCCATCGTGTCGCGCTCGACGCGCCGTCGCGGCCCCTCTGCCATCGTCACGCCTCCCAAATGTCACACGCTACTGTCACCCCGAGCGTGGACCCAGTCCTCACCGCCCGGTACTCGTGGACCATCCGGTGCTGTACTGTCGTCCCGAGCGCAGCGAAGGACCTACGGACTCCCCAGCTTGGGCACATCGCTGCCGCGGCTGGACCGCCGTGGCTCCCTACGTTGCCAGAATCGCGGCCCTCGCTCCTTCTCCGAGTAGTCTAGCAGGCGACCCGCGACTCGCCCGCCGCCTCCAAACGCTGACCGCCGTCAGCCGCTATACTCGCGGGAGCGGCACGCCCCGACGAGGTGACACGATGACCTTGCCCCGCCGCATGCGCTTCGGCATCTTCCTCGCCCCATTCCATCCGGTCGGCGAGAACCCGACCCTGGCCCTCGAGCGCGACCTCGAGCTGATCCAGTGGCTCGACGCGCTCGGGCTCGACGAGGCCTGGATCGGCGAGCACCACAGCGCCGGCTGGGAGACGATCGCCTCCCCGGAGCTGTTCATCGCCACCGCCGCCGAGCGGACGCGCCGGATCAAGCTCGGGACCGGGGTCATCAGCCTGCCCTACCACCACCCGCTGATGGTCGCCAACCGGATGGTCCTGCTGGACCACCTGACCCGCGGGCGGGCGATGCTCGGGGTCGGGCCCGGCGCCCTGGTGACCGACGCCCTGATGCTCGGGATCGACCCGCCGCGTCAGCGACCGATGATGAACGAGGCGCTCGACGTGATCGTGCGCCTGCTGACCGACCCGACGCCGCTGACCTGCGAAGGCGAGTGGTTCACCCTGCGCGACGCCGTCCTGCAGCTCCGGCCCTACACCGACCCGCACCTGCCGATCGCCGTCGCCAGCATGGAGTCGCCGTCCGGGATGCTGGCGGCCGGCCAGCACGGCGTCGGCGTCATCTCGCTGGCCGCCGCGCACAGCGCCGTGCCGGGGCGCGGCGCCGTCGACCTCTGCAAGCAGTGGGCGATCGCCGAGCAGGCAGCGGCCGAGGCCGGCAAGACGATGCACCGCGACGAATGGCTGCTGTCGCTGCCGGTTCACCTGGCCGAGACTCGCGAGGAGGCCTTCGACCAGTGCCGCGCCGGGGCGGCCCGGTTCGTCCTGGAGTACCAGCAGGCGATCCTCGGCCGGGCGGCGCCGGCCGGCGTCGCGCCCGAGGACCTGGTCGAGCACATGGTCCGCACCGGCGCCTGGATCGTGGGCACGCCGGACGACTGCATCGAGGCGATCCACCGCTTCGACGAGGTGACCGGCGGCTTCGGCGGCATCCTGGCGCGGGTCCATGACTGGGCGCCCCGCGAGCATATCTTGAAGAGCTTCGAGCTGCTGGCGCGGTACGTAATGCCGCGCTTCCAGGGCTCGCTGGTCGGGCTCGAGGCCTCGAGCGCCTGGGCGCGCTCGCACGCGGAGCAGCTCGCCCGCGAGCGCGCCGCGGCTCTCGACCGGGCCTACGTGGCCCACGAGCGAGCGGGCAGCAGGTAGCGGCGATGTACCCCGCGCCCATGCCTTAGCGCACGCGGTCTTACTCGTACGTCGCGGCGAAGATCCGATCTTCGAGCCACTTGCGGAACGACGGGTTGTCGCTGAACAGCTTGAACAGCTCCGTGTGGTCCGCCAGCAGGTCCACCAACACGCGCTGCAGCGCGCTGTCGTGCTCGATGCGCGCGTTCTGCTTGTCCGAGTTCTTCTTCGCGTTCTGGTACGCGGCATCGGTGGCCACCTTCGGCGGCAGCTCCTCGGCAATGACCCGTCCGATATCGCCCTCACGCAATCTCGATCAGCGATTCGCGCCGCGTCAGCGCCTCCAGCACGGCGGGCAAGTGAGGCTCGAACCAGTTCAGCAGCGCCCGCCACGTCGTGTTCCGCACCGCAGCCATACCACCGCCGGACCCTCTCCCGCGACCGCCCACCGCAACGCAAAGTCCTCGTCCTTCGTCAGGACCACGGCGCCAGTCGTCGCCGCGCGGTCCCAGATCGTCCCATCACTCGCCCCCGCCATACCCAGGTCGGCGACGTGCTCCGCCGCATGCCCACGCTCGACCAGCCAGCGCGCCAACGCCGGAGGGAGTTGCGCATCCACCAGGAAGCGCATCAGGACACGCGCAGCACCGGGTGATCGACTTGCTTCGCGGCGTACTCCGGCGCGGCCGTCCTGGCGGCGGCTTCCAGGTACGGATAGCCCTCCACGATCTCGTTCCGGCTCGCCCCCGCCGCCAGGAGATCCAGCGGATCCTTCGCCCGCACCCACGGGCCGCGGATGCACGGCCT
>JALYGH010000675.1 GCA_030777205.1 Chloroflexota bacterium | reverse complement strand
GCCGGCGGCGCGCTCACGCAGCCGGACTCGCCGACGCCCTTCGCCCCGAGCGGGTTGAATGGCGACGGCGTGCACGTCATGTCCAGCTCGAAGTCCGGCACCATCTCGGCCGTCGGCACGGCATAGTCCTGAAGCGTCGCCGTCAGGAGCTGGCCGTCGGCGTCCCATTCGAGGTGCTCGTACAGCGCCTCGCCGACTCCCTGGGCCAGGCCACCGGCGATCTGACCGTAAACGATCGTCGGGTTGACCACCGTGCCGATGTCGTCGACGGTGATCAGGCGCTCGAGCCGCACCCGCCCGCTCTCGCGGTCGATCCGCACCTGGGCAATCGACGTGGCGTTCGGGATCGCGTTGCCGCCGGCCTGGAAGTTCGTCTCGTCGCGGAGGCCCGGCTCGTCGGGCGGGACGCCGACCCCCTCGCGGGCGGCGCGAGCGATCTGGTCCAGCTCGATCCGCCGCTCGGGAGCGCCCCGCACCTCGACGCCGCCGCCCGTGTACACCAGGTCGTCGAGGGATACCTCGAGCAGCGCGGACGTGACCCGGATGGCTTTCTCCTTGACGCCGTCGCTCGCGCGGGCGACGGCGCTGCCGCCGACGACCATGCTGCGGCTGCCGCCGGTCCCGCCACCGGTCGGCATCTCGGCGGTGTCGCCCTGAACCACCCGCACCCGCTCGAACGGCACCTCCAGCCGGTCGGCGATCACCTGGGCGAAGCTGGTCAGGTGCCCCTGGCCGTGCGACGACGAGCCGGAGCGCGCCACGACCGTCCCGTCCGGCTCGACCTCGACGCTGCCGAACTCCTGGCCCTGGCCGCTCACCTCGATCGTCGTCGCGATCCCGATGCCGACGATCTCGCCGCGCGCGCGGGCCTGTCGCTGCTCCTCCCGCAGTCGCTCGTACTCGGCCAGCTCCAGCGCCCGGCCGAGCGCCAGCTCGTAGTCGCCGCTGTCGTACGTCGAGCCGACCGGCGTCGTGTACGGGAACTCGTCCGGGCGGATGAAGTTGCGCCGCCGCACGTCGATCGGGTCAAGCCCGAGCGCGCGGGCCACCTCCTCGACCGCCCGCTCGGCGACGAACGCGGCCTCCGGCCGGCCGGCGCCCCGGTAAGGCCCGCCCGGCCCGACGTTCGTGTAGACCCCGAACGCCTCCATTCGGTAATTCGGGATGCGGTAGGCGCCGGTCGCGAAGTCGCGCACGCGCAGCGGCGGTGCCGCCTGAGGCGACATCAGCACCCCGCCGACGTTGTAAATCGTCTTTACCTTCAGCCCGTCGATCGTCCCGTCGTCGCGGAAGGCCACGTCCACCAGGTTGGTCTGGTCACGCCCCTGCATCGTGAACTGGAGGTCTTCCATCCGCGTCGACACCCAGCGCACCGGCCGGCCCAGCTCGAGCGCCAGCAGCACGGTCGTCAGCTCGTCTGGGTAGAGCGAGCCCTTCGAGCCGAACGCCCCGCCGACATCCGGCGCGATCACCCGGATCGACTCCGGTTTCCGGCCGAGCACATTGGCCAGCGTGTTCCGGGTCCCGAATGGCGACTGAGTCGAGCGCCAGACGGTCAGGAAGTCCCGCTCGCGATCGTAGCTGGCCAGGATGCCGCGCGGCTCCATCGGCACCTGGGCCAGCCGCGGATGCTCGAGGCGGATCGAGAGGCGATGCTGCGCCCGGGCGAAGGTGCCGTCGACGTCCCCGCCCTCCTTGACCAGGTGGTAGGCGACGTTGGTGCCGAGCGTGGGATGAAGGATCGGCGCGCCCGGCTCGAGCGCCCGCTCCGGGTCCACGACGGCAGGTAGGGGCTCGTAGTCGACCTCGACCAGGTCGGCCGTGTCGCGCGCCCAGTAGCGGTCCTCGGCGACGACGACGGCGACCGGGTACCCGACCATCGTCACGTACTCGTGGGCAATCGGGGGCAGCGGCGAGACGTGCTTCTCCTCGATCGGCACGGTGTTCGGGATGCGCGGGGTGTCCTTTACCCGCGCGCCGTCCCACACCGCCACGACGCCCGGCGCCGCCTGGGCCGCACTCAGGTCGACGCCCCGGATGCGGGCGTGGCCGTAGCCGCTGCGCACGAACACGGCCTCGACCGTGCCCGGTATGCGCAGGTCGTCGACATACGCGCCCGCGCCGCGCACGAGCCGCGGGTCCTCGACGCGCTTGCGGCGCGCACCGATCTCCTGGCCGATGTCTGGAGTCGCCGTCACGTCCGTCGCATCCTTTCCGTCCGCCGCCCAGGTGCCGGCCGCGGCAGC
>JALYGH010000674.1 GCA_030777205.1 Chloroflexota bacterium | reverse complement strand
GTGCCAGCGCGAGCAAGCCGGCGCCGTCGCGCGCGAGCTCCGAGCGGATGAGGCCCGCGTTCTCCACCAGTGCCCAGCCACGGGCTGCGCGCGCCGCGACGCGGTAGCCGATGAGCTGGTCCCAGATCGCCGCCGGCCCGATCGCGAGGACGACTGCCGCGGCGACCGCCAGTCCGGCGGCGCCGAACACGGCCAAGTCGAGCAGCCACGACCGTGCGCCATCGCGGGGGGGAGTGGTGTGCCCGTCCCCGGTGCTGGCTCGCGGCCGCGGGCCGGCCAGGACCAGGACGAGCGCCGCGACGCCGACCACGGCCGCCATCGGCTTGGCGAGGATGCCGACTGCGAGCAGCGCCGCCGAGCTGACTAGCCAGGCCGGCCGCCCGGTACCCCGCCAGCGAAAGATCAGGAGCAGCCCGACCATCGCCGGGGCCAACGATGGCACCTCGACGTAGGCCCGCCGGGACCCCTCGAGGAAGACCGGGCTCACGCCGAGCAGCAACGTCGCGGCCAGCGCCGCCGGCGGCCCGGCCAGCGCCCGCGCGAGCCCGAACGCCGCTACGAGGCAGACCATGCCGTAGAGCGCCGAGGCAAGCCGGGCCGCGGTCAGATCGGCGCCGAGCAGCAGGTAAAACGGCGCGAACATCACCAGCGACAATGGCCCCTGCGACGCGTAGATCTCCGAGACGGGCCTGAAGCCGGCCGCCAGCAATCGGAGCTGGATGCCCCGGATCCCCTCGTCGGACAGGTCGGTGTCGTTTCCGATGCCGACCAGGCGCAGGGCGAGCGCGCCGCCGAGGATCAGGCCCAGGATGGCGAGCTCGGCGACCAGCGGCCAGGTGCGCCACCGTGCGCCGGTCGATGGCGAAGCCGGACGCAAGGCGTCGAGGCCCTCACTCATCGCGGCACCCAGGTCACGGTCGCGCGTGACCGACCTCACGGCAGCAGCTCGCCGGCGATCACCCGGCGCCGCTCGCCGTCGGCCGTCAGCACCAGCAGCGCGCCGTCGCGGTCGGCACCGAGGATGGTCGCGACGAGCTCCTCGCCGCCGTCGCCGAGCCGCACGACCTGACTGCGCCCCCAGAGTCGCTCGCTCCAGGTTGCCCAGAGCGCCGGGCCGAGCGTCGCGGCCGATAGCTTCAGCCAGGCGTCGAGGCGCTCGAGGATCAGCACGAGCAGCTCCCCTCGGTGAACTGGGTAGCCGGCCTCGATCGCCAGCGAGGTCGCGTTCGGGAAGCCCTCCAGCTCCTCGGCCGCGAGGTTGACGTTGATGCCCATCCCAACCACGACGACCCGCTGGTGCCCGTCGTCGTATGCTTCGGCCAGGATGCCGGCCGTCTTGCGCCCGCCGATCACGATGTCGTTCGGCCACTTGATCCGCGGCTCCACGTTCAGCAGGCGCTCGATCGCCTCGCTAACGGCGACGGACGCTAGCATCGTGTACATCTGGGGCGGCAGCTCGTGCCCACGAAACAGGGCACTCATCAGCAGGCCGGCCCGCGGCGGGCACTGCCAGCTCCGGCCGTGCCGCCCGCGCCCCTCCGTCTGGTAGTCGGCGACGAAGACCGAGCGGTCCGGCCAGCCGCGGCGGGCGGCCTCACGGGCCAGATCGTTGGTGGACGCGACGGTCGGCTCGTGGAGCACCTGCCAGCCGGGCGGCAGCACGACGCGTTCGAGGAAGTGTCCGAGATCGTCCGCCGCCCGCCGGCTCATCATGGCGAAGGCGGAGTATACCAGCGTGGCCCTGCCGCGGTCCGGCCCCGCTTCGCGGCATCGACGGGGACTGGAGCGGTCGTAGGCGCCCGTGGCCGCGCTCCCCTGCGGTGCCCCGCCGTGGGTCATCCTGGCCGGTCCGTCCGATATGGTCACGACCAACGGTGGAGCACCCCTCTGGGCGGACGCTGCTCGATGAGTGGCACGCACCCGCCTGGACGAGTCGGCGGTCGTCAGCCGCTGGCTGAAGCTGAGCTCTCGCATCGGCGAAGCGGTGCCGGCCGACGACCCGGCGCGGCCCCTGCTGCCGATCCTGCTAAACGCCTCCTCCCTCGAGCCGTTCGCGGCCCTGGTCGCGGCGGTGGCGTGCGGCGGGCAGGTGCTGCCGGTGGCGCCGACAACCTATGACCGCACGGCGCCGGAGGCCTGCACGCCGGTCACGACCTGGCCATCCCGCAGGCCGCCACCTGCCGCGTCAGCTCCCAGGCATGCCGCTCGGCCCACTCCGGGCGCCCCCTCTGGAACGCTGTCGCGGTACCGGGAGGTGGGACCGACGAGGGTCGGCGAACGGTCGGCCGCAATCGTTGTCGAAACTGTTGGCAGACGGGGCCCGGACACTGCGGAAGCCGCCCGACGGGCGGCTTCCGTATCTGGTGGCGGGGTGCCCCCAAGGGGATTCGAACCCCTGATCTCCGCCTTGAAAGGGCGGCGTCCTAGGCCGCTAGACGATGGGGGCGAGCCCGTACTGGACGCGAATGGTGTAGCCCGGGGTGCCAGAAGTACGACGCTACGTCTGGAAGGGTATCAGATCCGCGCCGTACGTGGTCGAGCAGGACGGTCGCCGCCGTGATCAGCGATCACGCCAACGAACGCCGACCTGTTCGCTTCGGACCCGAGCTAGCCACAGCGCCAATCATGAGCAAAGCGAAGAGGGCCGAGGACCTTCCTCGACCCTCTTGGTAGCGGGAGTTGGATTCGAACCAACGACCTTCGGGTTATGAGCCCGACGAGCTACCACTGCTCCATCCCGCGTCGCGCATGACGAAGTCTACCGGACCGACGAGAGCAGGCGCAAGGGGCGTATTCCCTCGGGTGCCCCTCAGGATGTTGCGGGAAGCGGGGTGCGCTGGCGTGAGCGGCATCGGGCGGGGTGACGCGGCGGCGCGAGAGGCGGCG
>JALYGH010000673.1 GCA_030777205.1 Chloroflexota bacterium | reverse complement strand
ATCGTCGCCTGACCGGCCGGCTTGGCGGCGGGGCCTGCCGCCGGACTCGCGGCGGCCGGCTTGATCGCCTCGGCCGGCTTTGTCTCCGCCTTCGGCCCGGAGGCGGGGGTGGTAGGTGCGGGCGTGCAGGCCGCCACGAATACGCTCGACAGCGCGACGAGTGCCGCTCGTCGATTGATCCTCGCCAACTTCATCTCCTCCTTGCACCGCACGAAACGCGGCAACTCGCGGCGCGGGCTCGGCCGCGAACCCACGCCCTTGGGTCACGAATCGATTCGGCGCGATCGAACGCCGGATCAGCGGGTCAACAGCAGCTCGTCGTCCACCAGCTCCTGCTTGCGGGTTCGCTGGAAGCGCCGGACCAGGCTCTCGACCGACATCCCGCGGCGGTCCTCGCCGCCGATATCGAGGGCGATCTCGCCTTGGTGGAGCATGGTCGTCCGCGTCCCCAACCGCAGCGCCTGCTGCATGTTGTGGGTGACCATCAGCGTGGTCAGGTGTTGCTCGTCGACGAGGCGGGCGGTGAGCGCCTCGATCTCGGCGGCGGCGCCGGGGTCGAGGGCGGCGGTGTGTTCGTCGAGCAGCAGGACGCGCGGGCGTGCGAGCGTCGCCATCAGCAGGCTGAGCGCCTGCCGCTGACCACCGGAGAGCAGGCCGACGGCCGACGACAGGCGCCGCTCGAGCCCCATCCCGAGGGGCTCGAGCAGGTCGCCGAACGTACGCCGCTCGCGTTTGCCAACGGCGAGGGCCAGCCCGCGCGTCCGACCCCGGCGCAGGGCCAGGGCGAGGTTCTCCTCGACCGTCATCGTTGCCGCCGTGCCGTCGAGCGGGTTCTGGAACACCCGGCCGATCAGTCCCGCTCGCCGGTGCTCCGGCCAGCTCATCACGTCTCGGCCGGCGATCTCGATTCGGCCGGCCTCGGGGAAGACGACCCCGGCGATCGCGTTCAGCAGGGTGCTCTTGCCGGCCCCGTTCGAGCCGACCACGGTGACGAACTCGCCGTCGGCGAGCGTCAGGTCGACCTCCCGCAGCGCCCGAACTTCGTTGACCGTACCCCGATTGAACGTGACCCGGACCCGGTCCAGGCGGATCATGCGCGGGCCGTCCCGAGCTGGATGCCGCGCGGCAGGACGGTCCGCCGCAGTGACGGGACCGCCAGGGCAAGGATGACGATCAGCGACGTGACGAGCCGCATATCCGTCGGCCCGAGCCCGACGAACAGGGCCGCGGCGATGACGCCCCGATAGACGATCGAGCCGATGACGACGGCCACGATAGTGGTGGCGACGCTCCGGGGCCGGAGCAGGGTCTCGCCGATGATGACCGACGCCAGCCCGGCGACGATCATCCCAAGCCCCATCTGGACGTCGGCGTACCCTTGGTACTGAGCCACCAATGCCCCCGACAGCGCGGCCAGCGCGTTCGCCAGCCCGAGGCCGATCAGCCGCATGCGGTCGGCGTCGATGCCCTGGGCGCGGACCATCTTCTCGTTGTCGCCGGTCGCGCGGAGCGCCAACCCGAGGTCGGTGTGGAGCAGCCAGTTGAGCAACAGGCCCAGCACGCCGATCAGCAAGACGAAGACTGCCGTGGCGCGGAGATTCGGGTCGGCGAGATATGGACGCAGCGGAGTCAAGACCGTATCGACCGCCAGCAGGGGGACGTTCGCCCGATCCTCCATGACCCGCAGGTTCACCGTCCAGAGCGCGATCGAGACCAGGATGCCGGCCAGCAGGCCATTGATGCCCAGCCGGCTGTTCAGCGTGGCGGTCACCATGCCGGCGAGCGCGCCGGCGGCCGCCGCGGGCGGCAACGTCAGCCAGGGGTCCCAGCCGCGCACGAGCAGGATCGCCGAGACGGCGGCGCCGAGCGGGAAGCTACCGTCGACGGTCAGGTCCGGGAAGGCGAGTACCCGAAAGGTGACGAACACTCCGAGGGCGATGGCGGCGAACGCCAGCCCGAGCGCGAGCGCGCCGATCCAGAGGTTCATGCAGGCCGGCCTCGTACAGTCGGGGCGACGTCACGAGCGGTTGCCCGCCGGGCGTTCTCCCGAATCATCATCCGGCGTGAGCGCGCGGCGCCAGGGCGCACCGTAATCCTCCGATCGGGCTGGGCGCTCGAAGTGCGAGCAGATTGGCACGGAGCCGCCGAGGCGCGAGCGTGCCCCGAATGGTAGGGACCGGCCGCGCGCCCGTCAAGCGCCCGAAGCTCGGCGACTGCGCTCATGGCGGGCCGCCGGGACGGCGCCCGGCTCGGTGCCGAGCGCCGCCGATGCCGAAGGTGGCAGGGGCTGGGCTGCCTGACCGCGACTGCGCTTCAACCCCCCGCGGCGCCCTGGTAGCCGCGCACGGCGTGGTAGATCGCCCGGTCGAAGAACTGCCCGACCATCCGGAGCAGCTCGAGCTCCTGGTAGAGGTCGAGGGCGGTATCGGACAGCCCCGACATCCGGACGTACTCCAGGAGGTGGTCCTTGGTGAGGAGCAGGGCGAACACGACCTGGTCGAGCGGGATGCCTTCCTGACGGCGGCGCCTTCCGAGGTCCGCGTAGCTCGCCTCAACCTCGCTCTCCGAGCCCCTCGACACCCACTTGCTCAAGTTGTGGTAGACGTCGTAGGCACGGTCGTGCAGCTCCGAGTGTAGGAGCGTGTGGTACCCGCTCGTGCGGGGGTGCCGCTCGAGGGTGCGGACCAGGCCGGAGGTAAGCTGCTCGGCGTGGTCCTCGATCATCGCGACGAGCCTGGCGGAGATCATGGTGGCATCTCCCTACAGCATCGATGCGAAATCGGCGTCGCACTCGCCGGCGCGACCAACAGTTAGCACGATCATAGCACTGACAGGGCTCAGTTCCGCCGGACCCGGCTCCAGGGCTGCCGGTGGTCCGAGCGGACCGCGCGACGGCGCGATACCGCGCCGCCTGGCGTCCGAGGCGGCGCGGCCGGCCGTTCGCGATCGAGCGGATCGACTACTTGACCGGCACGCCGGTCTCGACCGGGTAGCCCGCCTCGACCCAGCCATTCGTGCCGCCGTCCAGGTTGGTGACCCGCTCATATCCCACCTGGGCCAGGAATCGCGCCGCTCGCGCAGAGCGCATCCCGCTGGCGCAGACGACCAGGATCTCGCGGTCGCGGGGCACGTCGGCCAGGCGCGTCGTGAGGTCGGCCTGGGGGATCGAGATCGCCCCGGGCAAGTGAGCCCGCTCGAACTCCCATGGCTCGCGCACGTCGAGGATCAGCGCGTCGCGCTCTCGGAGCCAGGCCGGGGCCTGCTCGATCGTCAGACGCGGTGCGTCCACGTGGCCGACAGGCACGGCCCAGGCTAGGTCGGCGGCGCCACGGTTCGTCTCGATGATCGCCGTCATGTTGAGCGGCCGAGCGGGCACCTCGGAGGCCAGCGCGAGGAACTCCGACTCGGGAAGCTGGAGGATCGAGTTGAAGCGCCGCTCGAATCCGATCGTCGAGCTGGGCCGCCCGCACATCCCCTTGCCGCAGAAGCCCTCGAAGTGGGCCGGGAAGACCTCCACGTAGTCCTCGAGCCCGAGCAGGCGGCGCACGCTCGCGTATTGCTCGCGCGCCCCCTCGGCGCCCCCAAAGTCGGGGCGCCCGACGTCCCCGACGAACAGCGTATCGCCGCTCAGGACCATCGACGGCGCCGGGCTGCGCGGCGGGTTGGTCACGACGATCGAGATCGCCTCGGGGCGGTGGCCCGGGGTGTGGACGACGCGCAGCACGAGCTGGCCGAGCCGCAGCTCCTCGCCGTCGGCGAGCGGGCGGAACGGGAACAGCACATCGGCGGACTCGTGGAGGCACAGCTCGGCCCTGGTCGCCGCCGCCAGCTTGCGGTTGCCGGAGACGTGGTCGGCGTGGATGTGCGTGTCGATGACGAGGACGATGCGGTACCCCCGGTCGTCGGCCAGGCGGAGGTACGGCTCGACGTCGTAGGCCGGGTCGACGACGGCCGCCTCGCGCGACTGCCGCGAGGCGATGAAGTACGAGGAACAGCCGAGGTCGTCGTTGAGGAACTGCTTGAAGTACATCGTCGTACTCCTTATCGGAGCGGCCAGTGGCCTTCTGGGATCTCCGCCCGGCGGGTCCGTGGAGACGCTCTTACAGTCGGCAATGGCCGGCGCGCCAGCATCGCACCTCTCCCGTCCGCCTTACAGGTCCGACAGGCGGCCGCGCAGGCGCGGGTCGAGGAAGTCGCGGAGGGCGTCGCCGAACAGGTTGGCGGCGAGCACCGTCGACGTGAGCGCCACGCCCGGGTACACCACCAGCCACCACGGCGGCCGGAACGACTCGGCCAGGACGCCGCCGAGCATGTTGCCCCAGGTCGGGGTCGGCGGCGGGATGCCGATCCCGAGGAAGCTCAGCCCGGCCTCGGTCGTGATCGCCACGCCGATGTTGGCCGAGACGATCACCAGGAACGGCGCGATGCACTGCGGCGCGACGTGCCGCAGCAAGATACGCGGGGTCGACGTGCCGAGCGCACGGGCCGCCTCGACGTAGGCCAGGCTCTTGGTGGAGAGCGTCACCGAGCGGATCACGCGCGTCGAGAGCGGGATGCGGGTGACGGCGATGGCGATGATGACCGTCGACAGCCCCGCCCCCAACGCGACCAGCAGCAGCATGGCCAGGATCAGGCCCGGGAACGACAGCAGCGCGTCGAGCACCCGCTGGCTGACCAGGTCGACCCGGCCGCCGAAGTAGCCGCTCACGATCCCCCAGACCAGCCCGACGCCGTCCCCCACCAGCACGGCGACCAGCGCCACGAACAGGGAGATGCGCGCTCCGGTGACGATGCGGCTCCAGACGTCACGGCCGAGATGGTCGGTCCCGAGCACGTGGTCACCCGACGGCGCCGCCCGCGTGCTGCCGTAGTCGGTCACGAGCGGGTCCCAGTAGGTGATGACATCGGCCAGGATCGCCATCACGACCACGAACAGCAGGTACAGCAAGGCAGCCGTTCCCAGTGGCGAGGACCTGACGAATCGAGCCACCCCGCCCGGCCGGCGCCGCGTCACGAGGGCCGGCGCATCGCTCGCGACCGGACCCGGCGCAACGGCGACCGCTTCCATCTTGGCCATCGGCTGCTCCTCTGGGGGCTAGCGGAACTGGGGGGCTAGCGGAACGCGACGCGCGGGTCGAGCGCCGCGTAGGCGACGTCGATCGCCAGGTTCACGAACGTGAAGACGATCCCGTAGAGCAACACCAGGTTCTGGATCACCATCCAGTCGCGCTGCGCGAAGGCCATCACCAGGGCGGTCCCGAGGCCCGGCACGCCGAAGGCGCGCTCGACCGCGACCGAGCCGCCGAGCAGCCCGCCGAGGGCCAGACCGGAGACGGTGATGACCGGCAGCAGCGCGTTGCGCAGGACGTGGCGCCGCACCACGAGCTGCTCGCGCAGCCCCTTGGCGCGGGCGGTCCGCACGTAGTCGTCGTGCAGGATCTCCAGCGTCGCCGAGCGGGTCATGCGGGCGGTCAGGGCGGCGATGCCGACCCCGAGGACGATCGCCGGCCCTAGCGTCATCTGGAGGTTCGTCAGGGGGTCGTCCCACAACTGGACGACCGTCAGGGACGGCCGCCAGTTGAAGATGAGCACTCCGGCCAGCACGACCAGCAGGGCCAACCAGAACGCCGGGACGGCGACGAAGAAGATCACCAGCACGCGCGAGAGGTAGTCCGCGAGGGAGTTGCGGCGGACGGCGCTGAGGATGCCGACCGGGACGCCGATCACCCAGGACAGGGCGACGGCCAGCAGGGCGATCTGGGCGGTGATCGGCCCGCGACGCTTGATCAGCTCATTGATCGGCTCGTCCCGCCAGAACGAGCGGCCGAGGTTGCCCTGCGCGACGTCGCCCATCCACGACAGGTACTGCTGGTAATACGGACGGTCCAGGCCAAGCGCGGCGCGGGCCGCCTGGAGCTCCTCCTCGGTCAGGGTATGCGTCACGCCGCTCTCGGACGTCATCATCGCGAGCGGGTCCCCGGGCAGGACCCGCATCGCGAAGAAGATCAGGATCGTGACGCCGATCAGCGTCACGATCCCGGCGAGCGCCCGCTGGAGGAGGTACGTCCGCATCGCCTACTTGTCCAGCCAGGCGGTTTCGACGTGGCCCCACTCGGCGTAGAGGCGCTTGTCGAGGGCAAGCCCCTTGACGTTGTTGCGCCACATCGGCGAGTGGGCCGTGAAGCCGGTGACGAAGAACGGGGCCTCCTGGTCCAGCATCTCCATCCCCTGCTTGAAGAGGTCCTTCTGCCG
>JALYGH010000672.1 GCA_030777205.1 Chloroflexota bacterium | reverse complement strand
CCGGTCTTCAGATTCACACCCTCTATCGGCTGGACGGAACTATAGCATGCCTCGATTTGGCCCAACCATTGTCGCGATCAACTCGCCTCCCTGGCGGTGCGGAGGTCGACGAGCGGTGGAGGAGGGCGACGGGATGTTGCCGTCCCGCCCGGCCTATGCGATCGTGAAGGACGGGAAGCGGGACCAGGCGGGCTGGCGCAGTCGTCCGCGCAGCTCCTCGCCCCGCTCCGGCGCGAGGGCGTTGGCGACCGCCATCCAGGGCATCCCGCGCGCCCGGAACTCCGCCTCGAGCGCGGCCATCGTCTCGGCGTCGCACCATGCCCAGAGCCGCTCGACGAGCGGCTCGAAGCTGCGGGTCCACTCCGGCCCGGTCGAGCGGGCCGGCGAAAACGCCTCGATCAGCGCGACTAGCTCCACCACGCTCGCCCCCTCGACAGCCTGGCGGACGTGCTCCTCGGCCTTCAGGAGCGCCTCGGCGGTCGCGTTGCGCAGCGCCCAGGCGTCCGTCAGCGCGCACCGGGGCTCACTCGTCATGCCTGCCGCGTCCGCCCCTCGCTGGCCATTCGTGCTGGCTGCCATCCCAACCCCCGCGCTCACTTGAAGAAGTGCCGCGAGTACAACTCGAGGCAGTCGTGCGACTTCGCCCGCTTGATGTACCGCGACTGATGCTTGACGAACCCCCGGATGATGTCGTCGCGACGGCTCGTCCGGTTGGAGTGCCACTCCTCGATCGACGAGATGCAATTGCGCATCACGTGCGGGTCGTTCTGCCAGTGGCAAGCGGCGTAGGTAATCGTCTCGAGCAGATCTTTCCGCGCGCCGGTCCGCTCGAGGTACGAGTCGACCAGCGCGCCCGCCCGCGGCGCATCCTGGGCCAGTACCGCCTCCTGGAGCACCGGCAGCAGGCGATCGACGGCGATCTCGTCGGCGTAGGGCCGGTACTCGGAGCGCGGCGCAAGCTCGACCTTCGGGTCGCGCGGGAACATCGCGTTGGCGCGGAACGCGTCGTTGATGAACCGCGCCGCCATGAAGACCGCCTTCACCTGGTGCGGGTTCTCGTAGGTCCGCAGCCAGTGGTTGACGACGTTCAGGTAGTCGAACGAGTGCATCGGGTGGTTGAACGCGGCCGGATGCTCCAGGACGTCGGTCAGGTAGCGCTGATAGCCGATGGCGACACCGTCGGTCACGTCGAGCAGGCCCGCGCCGCGCCGGAGCAGGCGCAGGATGATCGCGTTCACTTCGTAGGGGCCGCCCCAGAGCAGGGTGTGGGTGAGCTGGTCGAGCTCGCGCTCGGTCAGGGGCGCGTCGCTCCGCTTGGGGATCTGGGCCGCGTTCGGCAGCTCGATCTTGACGACGTTGTTGATCTCGGTCCAGAGGCCGTAGAGCCGCGGCGAGCAGCCGAGGTCCGGGACGACGGTGTAGATGATCTCGTGGGCGTTGTTCCAGCCGAAGTAGTCGGCGATGTCGACGAGCGCCCGAGCCCGCAACGCCTTGTGGCCGATGTTCTGGTAGCCGCCGCGATTGATCAGCGTGTCCTGGAGGTCGATGATGCCGGCGAACAGGATCCGCTCTTTCAGCCGCTCGCGGTTGGCCGGGTCCTCGGCCAGCCCGAGGAACAGCCCGTAGGACTGGACGCGGTCACCCTCGGCGATTGCGTCGAGCAGCCGCGCGAAGCGGTCGTCGACCGAGCCCTCGCGGATCGGCTCGTGGTCCTCGAAGTGGATCTTGGGCGGGGTCCAGGCCGGGCCGTCGAAGCGGTCCACCTCCGGGTCCTCGCCGGGGTACTTCAGGTTGCACTTCTGGGCGTCGCGGGCGTAGTGGCCCGGGAACTCGCAGATGATCTGCTCCCAGATGTTCAACCCCTGCGGCGCGTACCAGATCGCCTGGACCGTCGGCAGCAGCGACCGCTGGTCGGAGAGGTGCGGCATCAGCTTCAGCGCCCCGCGCCAGCCGAGGATCGTGTGGTCGTAGTTCACCCCGCGCATCTCGCCGTCCGGGTTCTTCATCAGGTGCGAGGGCACCTGGACGAACGGCGCGGCGGCCGAGACAGCCGAGTGCACAACGGTCCGGAGCGGCTGCTCCGCCTCCACGATCAGGCGGCAGAACGTATCGGCGGCCTGCCGGTACTCCGCGCCGGCGATCTCTTCCTTGAGGCGGTCGATTGACGGTGTGCCCTGTGCCACGCTGTCCCTCCCTTGGGTCTGGCCGCTCGTCCTACGCGCGGCGAGCGGTGCGCTGCTGGTCGTGCGTGTGATCGGCGTCAGGTGTCGTACTGGTTAGCTCATTCGTCCGCAGTGCTGCGCACGGGCCGTCGGCGGCGATGCTCGCAGCGAAGACGGTGCGGCACTCACTCCGGTCACGGCGGGGTCCTCCCCGTCGCGATCGAGGCCGGGCCATCCGGCGCGACGCTCGACCCTGTCC
>JALYGH010000671.1 GCA_030777205.1 Chloroflexota bacterium | reverse complement strand
TCGAGCAGGCTCCCGCGCGGGCCGATCAGCGTGTGCAGCGACATGACCAGCTCCTCGCGGAGTGGGTCGATCGGCGGGTTGGTGACCTGGGCGAAGCGCTGCTTGAAGAATGTGTACAGCAGGCGCGGCACTCGCGACAGCACGGCCATCGGCGTGTCGTCGCCCATCGAGAAGACGGGATCCTTGCCCTCGGCGCCCATCGGCCGGATGATGAACTTGACTTCCTCGGCCGTGTAGCCAAAGGTCCGCAGGAGCGCCGCCAGGTCGTCGCGCGCGGCGGTTCCGTCCGCGCTGGCCGCCCCGTTCGGGCCGATCGCCCCATTCGTGGCGGCCACGCCATCTGAAGCAATCGCCCCATTCGCGTTCGCGATGCGCGCCCGGCTGTTGGGCTCGATCGGAATGTGATCGGGCTGGCCGTTCGCGGCGGCCAACGGCAAGCTGACGAGTCCGCGCGCCACCCACTCACCGTACGGGCGCCGTCCGGCGACCTCGCGCTTCAGGTCGTGGTCTTTCAGGATGCGGCGGCCGACCGTGTCGACGGCCAGCATCTGTCCGGGGCCGAGGCGGCCCTTCTCGACCACGCGAGCATCGTCCATGTCGAACACGCCGACCTCGGACGCTGCCACGACCAGCCCGTCCTCGTCGATCTTGTAGCGGCTGGGCCGTAGTCCATTGCGATCGAGCGCCGCGCCGACCGTCCGCCCATCGGTGAAGGAGAGCGCCGCCGGGCCGTCCCACGGCTCGGTCAGGCAGTCATGGTAACGGTAGAAGTCCCGCACCGCCGGGTCCATGTCCGTCGCGTTCTCCCAGGCGGAGGGCACGAGCATCATCATCGCGTGGAGGACATCGCGTCCGCTCAGGTCGAGCAGCTCGAGCGCGTTGTCGAGGCTGGCGGAGTCGGAGCCTTCCTCCCAGATCACCGGCCGCAGGCGCTCGCTCGCCTCCCCCCAGACCGGCGAGGTGAGCTGCGCCTCGCGGGCGCGCATCCAGTTCCGGTTTCCCTGGAGGGTGTTGATTTCGCCGTTGTGGGCCAGGAAACGGAACGGCTGGGCGAGCAGCCAGTTCGGCAGCGTGTTGGTCGAGTAGCGCTGGTGGAACAGGGCGAGCGACGTCTCGAAGTCCGGGTCGCGCAGGTCGGAGTAGAAGGCCGGGAGCTGGGGGGCCAGCATCAGGCCCTTATAGACGACGGTGCGGCTGGAGAACGACGGGATGTAGAAGCCGTCGATCGCCTGCTCGGCGACGCGCCGCTCGGCGTCCTTGCGCGCGAGGTAGAGCGCCCGCTCGAATCCATCGTCGTCGAGGCCGGCGGGCCGGGCGACGATCACCTGGCGGATCTTCGGGCGGGTATCCAGCGCCTTCTCGCCGAGCGCGCTGAGGTCGACCGGCACCTCGCGCCAGCCGACGACGATCAGCCCCTGGGCCCGCAGCGCGTGGTCGATCAGCGCGGCGCAGAGGTCCCGCGCGACGAGGTCCTCCCGCGGGAGGAACACCATGCCGAGCGCCAGGTCGGACGGCCGCTCGACGCGGAAGCCGCGCTTCTCGGCCTCGCGGATCACGAACCTGCCGGGGATCTGGGTCAAGACGCCGCTCCCGTCGCCGGTCTTGGCGTCGGCGTCGACGGCGCCGCGGTGGGTCACGTTCGCCACGGCCTGGAGTGCCTTGACGAGTACGTCGTGGTCCTGCTGGCCGGATACCTTGGCGACGAACCCGACGCCGCAGGCATCGTGCTCAAAAGCGGGGTCGTACATCGGCGGTGCCGAATGGGCGAGTCGTCGTGCGGTCATGGCTCTACCCTCATTGCCGAGCATCGGACCACCAGGGATTGCTGGTGTAAAGAAAAGGCCGGCTCCCTAGAGCCGACCTCGTCGCGTGCTTCGCGGGCCGCACCAGCCTCCCACCCGTCCTGAGCGGGACCGCCGCGCGCACCTCCATAGTCCGCATCGACTATGATTTCGTCGGAGTTTATCCTATTTATACATGGCGCACAACCCTCGTTGTGCGCGACGTCCACAGGGGCAGTCCTTGGCAGATGGTGGAGACCGGGCGGGCGCAAAGGATCCGCTCGAGGGATTGGTCGTCGAGTTCGTGCGAAGCGCCCGGCGCCGGCGCACGATCACGGCGCGGGTACACGGCAATCGCCTGATCGTCCAGGTGCCGGCCGGGTTGTCGCCGACCGAGGAGCAGCAGTGGGCCGAGCGACTTGGCGCGCGGATCCTCCGCGCCCAGCGCCGCCGTGACCTGAATGCCGAGCCCGACCTCCGCTCCCGGGCCCAGGCGCTCAACGACCAGTACTTCGGCGGCCGGTTGCGCTTTTCCGACGTGCGCTACGTCACGAACCAGCAGGGGCGCTTCGGGAGCTGCACGCCCGCCCGAGGGGCCATCCGCATCTCGGACCGCGTAGCGAAGATGCCGGCGTGGGTCCGCGACGCCGTGCTCGTCCACGAGCTGGCCCACCTTGAGGAGCCGAACCACTCGGCGCGGTTCTGGCAGCTCGCCAACGCCTACCCGCTCATGGAGCGCGCCCGCGGCTACCTGATGGCCGTCGGCTTGGAAGAGGCGGACGAGTAGGCAGCAGGCAGTAGCAGTGAGGAACCGTCGCCTACTGCCTACTCCCTGCTCCCTAGAACTCCACGTCCACCGGGAACGCGCCGACCTCGATCGACGGGTAGGCGATGATCAGCACCGCCTGGCCGTCGCCGATGTTGCGGGCGCCGTGGACCATGTTCGCCGGGGCGAGCCAGCTCGTGCCGGCCTCGACCTCGTCGGTCTCGTTGCCCACCAGGATCTTCAGCCGCCCCTCGACGAGCGTCATGGCCTCCTCGATCAGGTGGGTGTGCGGTCGAATCGTGCCGCCCGGCTCGAGGTAGACGACGCCCGCGGTGATGCCGCCGGCGCCGGTCGACTTGTCGACGGTGAGCTTGCGGACCACGCCCGGGCCTCGGCTCTCGCCCTGGATGGCATCGTGTCTCGACACATTGATCGGCATGCTGCCTCCTCGATCCTCCGCGAGCCCGCTCGCCAGAACGCTCACCCGCGGGTGCCAGTACGCGCGCTACTCGGCCACTGCCGAAGCTCGCGCAACAGGCGACACGCTACCTACCTGAGCGGGGAGTGTCAACCGGAGGGGCCGCGCCGGCGTATAGTAGGTCGGCGTATCGACGACGATGCCGCCGGGAGGGGCTGACCCACGTGGCGAACCAGGGATCGATGCCATCGATGGACGACGACTCGCCACGACGGCCGAACGTGACCATGAAGGTCGCGCAGACGCTCGACGGCCGTATCGCCACGCGCACCGGGCAGTCCCAGTGGATCAGCAGCGAGGCCGCGTTGGCGTTCGCGCACGAGCTGCGGGCGTGTCACGACGCGGTGCTGGTCGGGATTGGGACGGTGCTGCACGACGACCCGCGCCTGACCGTCCGCCTCGTGCCTGGCCCGAATCCGCTCCGCGTCGTCGTCGACACGCGCGCCCGGATTCCGCTCGACTGCAACCTGCTGACCGAAGGCGCCGAGCGGACGGTCGTGTTCGTCGGGGAGACCGCGCCGAGCGAGCGAGTCGCCCGCCTCCGCGAGCGGGGTGCCCGGGTGCTGACGGCTCGGCAGGCTGCCGACGGCCGGCTCGAGCTCGGTGATCTCCTGAGGACACTGGCCGTCAACGGCGTGAGGTCCGTGATGGTGGAAGGCGGGGCGGGGATCATCACCTCGCTGCTGGCCGGCGGGCTGGTCGACCGGCTGGTCGTCTGCATCGCGCCGAAGGTGCTGGGAGCCGGCCTGGATGCCGTCGGCGACCTCGGCATCCGCAGCCTCGCCGACGCCCTCATCTTCGAGCGCACCGAGGTTCGCCTGCTCGGGCCGGACATCCTCTTCGACGGGCTGCTGGCGCGCAATGGCCGGCCGACCGCCGGCGGCCGCGACGACATCTGACGGTGGGGCGCGCCCGCGCGGTCTGGTTCACCGCCCCGCGCACCGTCGAGCTGCGCGAGGAAGCGATCGGTCGACCCGGGCCCGGCGAGATCCTCGTCGAGACGGTCATCTCGGCGATCAGCCACGGCACGGAGATGCTCGTCTATCGGGGCGAGGTCCCGCCCGAGTCGAGCCTCGATCTGCCGACGCTGGCCGGGAGCTTCGGCTACCCGATTAAGTACGGCTACGCGAGCGTCGGACGCGTTGTCGAGGCGGGCGGGGAGGTTGGCGGCGTCAGCGCCGGCGATCCCGTGTTCGCGCTCCACCCGCACCAGACGCGCTTCGTGGTGTCGGCGTCCCTGGCCTGGCGACTGCCGCCGACCCTGGGGCCCGAACGCGGCATCTTCGCCGCCAACGTCGAGACGGCGCTCAACGCCCTCCTCGACGCGCCAATCCGGATCGGCGAGCGGGTCGTCGTGTTCGGCCAGGGCGTCGTCGGGCTGCTCGTCGGGCTGCTGGCGCGACGGAACGGGGCCGGGCGGGTCGTGGTCGTGGACCGCTATCGGCGACGCCGCGAGGTTGCGCTGGCGCTCGGGGCCGACGCGGCGCTCGCACCGTCCGACTCGCTCGCGGCCGAGCTGCGCGCGGCGCTGGAGGACGCACCGGCCGATGTCGCCTTCGAGGCGAGCGGCAATCCGGCCGCGCTCCAGGCCGCGATCGACAGCGTCGCCGACGAGGGCACGGTCGTGGCGTGCTCCTGGTACGGCACCAAGCCGGTGACGCTCGCGCTCGGCGGGCACTTTCACCGCGGACGGGTCCGCCTGCGCAGCACGCAGGTCGGGCGGCTCGATCCCGGGCTCGCGCCGCGCTGGACCCTCGCCCGGCGGACGTCCGTCGTCACGCGCTTGCTCGAGACGCTGCCCCTCGACAGTCTCATCACCCACCGGGTGCCGTTGTCGCAGGCAGCGTGGGCCTACCAGCTGGTGGACGAGCAGCCCGAGGAGACGGTCCAGGTCGCCCTGGCCTACGACTGATCCCGGTGTCATGAATCGGGCTCGCCTAGCCGGCCCGTATCCCTATCGTGGAACATCAGCCGGCCTCTGAACGTCTGGCACGATGCGCACGCCGAGGGCACCGGGCGGGCGCGCGAAGGGCGGCGCAGGATGGGACTGGGCGACACGATCCGCGGGTGGCTCGACCCGCCGGCCGAGAGCAGGCAGACGTCGCCGGTCCGGTCGGGAACGGGCGGGGCCGGGGCTGAGTCCCCGGTCGGCGGCACCGGCGTGCTCGGGGCAGGCACGTCCGCCACCGATTCGCCGAAGGAGCTCGATCCGAATGTCCACGAGTGGCTGAGCCGGGAGCTGCCGATCCTGGAGGCCGAGGGGCTGCTCGAGCCGTCGCAGGCGACTGCGCTGGCTCGGCGGTATGGCGTCACTCCGGCCGCCGCCACGCCGTCGGCGCATCGGCCCATGCCCGTCCCGGTCATCTCTCCCGGAACGGCGGTTGAGCAGAGGATCTCCACGGCACCCGCCGCCCGCGCGCCGACGCCGTCGCTGGCGCCCTTCCTAGTGCTCGATCAGGCGACTTGGTCGGACATGGCGAGGTGTGGTTCGTGAGGGCACCCGTAGGCGTCGCAGACCCGGTCGGCGAGCTCGGAGCTGGTGAGCAGGCCGTCGGCTTCGACGACGCGGCGCTTGCCGTGGGCCCACTTCG
>JALYGH010000670.1 GCA_030777205.1 Chloroflexota bacterium | reverse complement strand
GGTCAGAGCGACGGTAGCGGGTCGGTGCCGGGCGGGGTCACGGCGCTATCATCGCCGACGTTGACCGCGAGCGGCGCGCCTTGGACGACCGCTCGCCGGCCAAGCAGGCTCCGCGCGAGCACCTGGTCGCGAACCGATGCCTCTTCGTCCAGGATGCAGTCCGACAGCACCGATCGCTCGACGCGACACCCCGACTCGATCGTCACGTACGGCCCGACCACCGATACGCTCACGACGGCGTCGTCCGCGATGTAGACCGGCGGCACGATCGTCACGCCGTCGCGCGGACGCGCCTGTCCGCCTGACCGGTCCAGGAGCCAGCGGTGGGCGTGCAGGGTCGCCGGGATCGTGCCAGTGTCCTCCCACTCGCCGACGACGTACGGGTGCAAGGCGGCCCCGTCGTCGATCATCAGCTTAATGGCGTCGGCCAGGAAGTACTCGCCCCCCAGCTTCGGCGGCGCGGCCAGCACCCGGTCGACCGCCGAGAACAGGGCGCCGCTGTTCCGGAAGTAGTACATCCCGATCGTCGCCAAGTTCCCGACGAACTGCTGGGGCTTCTCGATGATGTCGACGATTCGGCCGTCGCGGACGCTGATCACGCCCATCCGAGACGGATCCTCGATCTCCTTGACGTAGATCAGCCCGTCGGACCGGACCTCGGCGAGGTGGTCGAAGCTGGCATCCGCCAGCGTGTCCGAGAACACGACCAGCATGGGACCGTCGACGAACGGCCGGACCCGGACGATCGCGTCCGCCTGCCCGCGCGGCTCGTCTTGTACCACGATCCGCACCGGGACCCGAGTTGCCGTCCGGGCGTACGGCTCGACATCCTGCTGGTGCGGACTGATGATCAGCACCACCTCTTCCACTCGGTCCGTGACGACCCACTCGAGGAGGTGGCCGAGCATCGGCTTGCCGGCCAGACGGACCATCGGCTTCGCCTTCGAGTGCGTGTGCGGGCGCATCCGCTTGCCGAGCCCGGCCAGCGGGATCACTACCTTCATGACTTCACCACCCGTCCGATCTCGTCGGACCGGCCCTGCGAGCACGGCCCGTGCCCGCTGTCGTCGTCGCGTCCCGGCGGGCGCAGGGCGAGGGGCGCCATCGCGTAACGGCGCCCCTCGGAGCCATGCGACGTCCGATCCCGGGGCGTCCACCCCGGCCCGGCTCAGGCCGCCGCCGCTACGTCCCGGGGGCGGATTCCGTAGAACCGGTCGTTGCGGATCACGCGCTCGAGCTGGTCCGCCGGCAGCAGCAGCCACTGGCAGCCGCCACCCGGGCACCACTCGGCGAGCTGCTCGCGAATGTCGCGCAGGCGCATCGGCGCATTCCCGTTGGCGAGCAAGACGCGGAACACCGCCTCGAGCGTGGGCATGTCCGGCGTGATGTAATTTCGCTTCTTCGAGCAGTCCTCCCGGATGACGTTCAGGGGGTCGGCGCCGTAGGGCACGCGGCGGAAGTCGAAGCTGGCCCGACCGGTCTTCTGATCGAAGACCGTGTAGCGCTCCTCAACCTCCTCGCCGACGCGCTCCAGGCACGACTCGCACATCCGCGCCTGGGCCAACTCTGCGAAGACGAGGTTCTGTTGATCGAACCAGTCAGTGTCGACCGCGTACAGGGTATCGGAGGCTTCCTCGTCTCGCTGATCGATCATGCTGTCCTGCCTTCCTCAGCGGGCGGGCGCGGCCGGACCGGTCAGCGCCGGGCGCGGGGCTGGATCCGCGCGCGCCGGCGTGACATTCGGCCACCCGACGCCGACGCTACGCGAACTGCCTGAGCGCCTCTTCCGAGACGTCCAGGTTCGAGTACACCCGCTGGACGTCGTCGAGATCCTCGAGCCGCTCCATCAGTTTCATGACCGAGACCGCCTCACCGGCGTCCAGCTCGAGCGTCGTCTTCGGGACCATCGCCGTCTCGGCGGATGCCACCCTGAGGCCCTGTTGCTCCAACGCCTGCCGAACCTGATCGACGGCCGACGGGTCGGTGTAGACCTCGACCGTGTCGCCCGCGACCTGGAAGTCCTCGGCGCCGGCCTCGATCGCCTGCAAGGCGATCACTTCGGGATCGGCGCCGTTCGGCTCGACCGCGACGACGCCGCGCTGGTCGAAGTTCCAGGCGACGCAGCCACTCTCACCCAGGCTGCCGCCGCCGCGGGTGAACGCGTTCCGGATCTCGGCGACCGTCCGGTTCCGGTTGTCGGTCATCGCCTCGACCAGGATGGCCGTGCCGCCCGGACCGTACCCCTCGTAGACGACCTCTTCGAGCGCCGCGGCGTCGCCGCTGCCGGCGCCACGGTCGATCGCGCGCTTGATGACGTCCATCGGCATGTTGGACTCGCGCGCGCGCTGGATCGCCAGGCGCAGCCGCGGATTGCCGTCCGGATCGGGACCGCCCACGCGCGCCGCCACCGTGATCTCACGACCGAGCTTAGTGAAGAGCTGGCCGCGCTTCGCGTCGGCAACGCCCTTCTGGCGCTTGATCTGAGCCCATTTCGAATGGCCGGCCAACTGCGACGTCCTCCCCGACGGGCACTTGCGCGCCCGACGCAACATTCAAGTGTAGCACGCCCGGTTTTGGACCAGCAGGACCCGTTGACGCCCGCCGTCACGTCACGGCGATCAGCCGCGCGATGTACAGCGACGGGACGATCAGCGCGGCGACGACCAGCCCGAACACGAGCCCGGCCGCGCCGGCGGCGATCGCCGCGTCGAGGAGTAGCAGCGACAGCACGCAGGTCTTGATCGCGCGACGGATGTTCGGCGCCGACGGCTCGCGAACCACCCGGCCGACGGCCGACAGCGTCGCGGCGGCGAAGACGGCGAGGAACGGGAGGTACGCCCAGTCGTCGAGGCGGCCGCTCAGGTCCAGCCAGAAGATGGCGCCGATCACGGCGACGAGCGCGGCGAGGACACCCCCGGCCACACCGCGGTTGCCGCCCCAGACCTCGCCCGTGCTCAGGACGGTGACGGCGGCGATGTAGACCAGCACGATCGTCGCCACCGGCAGGACGAGCCAGAGCCACAGCTCGGGCGAGGGGGCCGCGACGCCGCTGGCGCCGAGGCAGACGTTCAAGAAGCGACAGAGGCCCATGTTGACCCCGCCGACGTACGGGATGCGTTTGCCGCGGGCGTCGTAGAGGACGATGCAGCCCGACAGGAGCGCCGCGGCGGCGAAGCTGGCCGCCCCGACCGTCACGGCGAACACGCACCCAAGGCCGAGCAGGCGCATGCCGAGCTTGAGCACCTCGTCGGGCCGCACCCGGCCGCTTGGGATCGGGCGCTCCGGGCGCTCGACGCGGTCGACGTCGCGGTCGAAGTAGTCGTTCAGGACGACGCCGCCGGCATACAGGCAGACGCTCGCCGCGACGAGCGCCAGCAGGTGCGGCCAGACGATCCCCACGCCGCGCGACAGGATCAGGTAGCCGGCGAAGATGTCGCCGGCCGCCGTGAACAGGTTCGGGACGCGGACCAGCTCCAGGTAGGCGCGGGCCCGCGACGAGCGGACGGTGGTCACGGCGTGCCCAGGGCCGCCATGATGGTCAGGCGGGGCAAGTCGACGAGTCCGGCCTGGTCGAGGTCGGGGCCGGTGTACCCTCCGGCCAGCACCAAGGCGACCGGCAGCGACCGGCCGCGACACCAGTCGAACACCATTCGCTCGCGGGCCGCGATGATTTCGCGGGTGATCCCGCGCAGGCCGCCGACCGGGCAGCCCTGATGCGGGTCCATCCCCGCGTTGTAGAGGCATAGGTCAAGGGTCGGCGCCCGAGTCGGCAGCTCCGAGAGGCGGGCCTCGATGGTCGGCAAGTACTCGTCCGAAGCCCCTACCAGGTCGAGCGTGTTGCGGGGGGCAGGCGCGTAGATGTCGAAGTCGTCGACTGCGACGTCGACCTGCCAGATTGCGTCGTCGTCGCCGATCAGCGAATGGGTCCCGCCACCGCAGTGCGCGTTGGGGTCGACGATCAGGATCCGGCGCGCGCCCGCGGCCCGGGCGGCACGTGCC
>JALYGH010000669.1 GCA_030777205.1 Chloroflexota bacterium | reverse complement strand
AGTCAAGGTAGTACGTGGGGAGGTCGCCGCAGCTCAGGACGAGGTCGACCTGCCCGACGCGAGCGGCGATGCCGGGGCTGTAGAGGCGCGGATCGACCTCGTCGGCGATGGCGAGGATGCGGACGGGTCGACGCGCGGCCTCCGCGGCGGGCTGGGACACGTGCGGCATGGATCGGTCGCGGCCGCTGCTCCTCGAACGTGCCGCACGCGACCAGTATGGCGCCACCGGTCTCGTCGACGCCATTTTTGTCGAAGATCTCACGATAACTGGCCTACGGCACCGGGTCGTCGTCCTGCAACTGGAGATGGTACCGCTCGATCAGCTTGGGCGACTGTCGGACTTGATACGGCTTGACTTGGCTGCCGACCTCCTGAAGATTGATCAATTCGGGGACATCCGGGTGCGTGAAAATAAGGTGGCTGCCCTGGACGCGGATCAGTCGGAAGCCGAAGCCCTCAAGCAGCGAGACGAAATCGGAGAAGGCGACATTGCGAAGCGCCGGCTCCAGCACCGTGCCGATCAGGTGCCCGCGCCTGGCGATCTCCTCCGGTGTGGTGACCACGATATCCTTGGCAAGACCGAAGCCGTCCAGCGCCCGGCGGATCTCGACGGCGGTCCGCCGGGCATCGTCGAGACGGGAGAACTCGATCAGCAGGTCGACGTCGCTGTCGGGACGCGCGTCACCGCCGCGATCCGCTCGTCGGCACTCGCTTCAACCGCCAGCGGCCCGTGGTCCCCACATGGCGCGGAGCGCATCGTCACGCCGCCCCCGTCCGGGGCTGATCGAGGCGCAGACGCCGGATGACGGGCTCTCCATTCCCAGAGGCGGTCAGACGGCACACCTAGCCGGAAGCGATGGGCTGCTTCGAGCCGACCTCGCGGACGACGCTGTAGACGTCCTTGATTCCTTCGAGGCGGTGCAGCACCCGGCTCAGCTTGTCGAGGCCGTTCACCTCGACCGTCGCCCAGACGGTGGCCGTCTGGTCCTTGTGGACCACCGCGCTCTGGGCCGTCATGCTCAGCCCCTCGTCGGCCAGCAACGCGGCCACGTCGCGCGCCAGGCCGACGCGATCCCACGCCTCCACCCGCACCGTCACCGGGAAGACCTGCTGATCCGTCCGGCCCCAGTCGACGCCCACGAGCCGCTCCTTGTCCTGCTCGTTCAGGACGCTCGCGCAGGCCGCGCGGTGAACGGTGACGCCCTTGCCGCGCGTGATGTAGCCGACGATCTCGTCGCCCGGGACGGGGTTGCAGCACTTCGCGAGGCGCGTCAGCAGGTCGCCGACGCCGAGGACGCGGATGCCGTTCGTGTTCGGTGTGGTTGGGGCGCGCAGGTTCGGCAGCTCCGCCTCGGTGGCCGGGCCGTCGCGGCGCTCGCTCGCGACGCGCGACGCGACCTGGTGCGGGTGGATGTCGCCGTACCCGACGGCCGCCAGGAAGTCGTCGACCTTGTCGTACTTGAACAGCGTCGCGACGTCGTCCAGCTTGACGCCGTCGATCGACAGCCGCTTCAGCTCGCGCTCGATCAGCTCGCGGCCGCGGATAACGTTCTCGTCGCGCTGCTGGCGTCGGAACCACTGGCGGATCTTCTCGCGGGCGTTCGCCGTATGGACGTAGCCGAGGTTCGGGTTCAGCCAGTCCCGGCTCGGCCCCTTCGACCCGCGCGCGGTGATGATCTCGACGATGTCCCCGTTCCGGAGGGTGTGGTCGAGCGACACCATCCGACCGTTCACCTTCGCCCCGACGCACTTGTTGCCGACCTCGGTGTGGACGCGGTAGGCGAAGTCGACGGGCGTGGCGCCGGCCGGCATCTCCTTGATCTCGCCGCGCGGCGTGAAGACGTAGACCTGATCCTGGAAGATGTCGGTCTTGAGCGACTCGACGAACGCCTGGGCGCCGGCCGCGACGTCCTTCTGCCAGTCCATGAGCTGGCGCAGCCAGGCGACCTTCGCATCGAACGCCACGTCCTGCCGCCGGCCCTCCTTGTAGCGCCAGTGGGCCGCGACGCCGAACTCGGCGACCTGGTGCATCTCCTCGGTGCGGATCTGGACCTCGATCGGCTGGCCGTGGATCGCGAGCACCGTGGTGTGCAGCGACTGGTAGCCGCTCTCTTTCGGACTGGCGACGTAGTCGTCGAACTGACCGGGCAGCGGCCGCCAGAGCGAGTGCACCAGCCCGAGCACGGCGTAGCACTCCGGCAGCGTCTTCACCAGCACCCGCAGCGCGAGGAGGTCGTAGATCTGGGAGATGTCGGCCGAGCGGGCCTTCATCTTCCGGTAGATGCTGTAGATATGCTTCGGGCGACCGGTGATGTCGGCCTCGAGGCCGGCCTTGCGCAGCTCCGCGCGCAGGACGTCGATCGCCTCGGCGATGAACTTCTCGCGCTGGACGCGCCGCGCCGCCAGCTTGCGGGCGATGTCCTTGTACGTCTCCGGCTCGAGGTGGCGGAAGGCGAGGTCCTCGAGCTGCCACTTGATCTGGCCGATGCCGAGCCGGTTCGCCAGCGGCGCGTAGATCTCCATCGTCTCCTGGGCGACCCGGCGGCGCTTCTCCGGCGGCCGGGCGTCCAGCGTGCGCATGTTGTGGAGCCGGTCGGCCAGCTTGATGAGCACGACGCGGATGTCGTCGGCCATGGCCAGGAACATCTTGCGCATGCTCTCGGCCCAGATCGCCTGCTTCTCGGCGGGTCGGTCCTCGATCAGCGACAGCGTCCCGCCCTGACCATCCTCCTGGAACCACGGCACGCGCGACAGCTTGGTCACGCCGTCCACGAGCCGCGCCACCTCGCCGCCGAAGCGGCTCGCCAATTCGTCGATCGGTACGCCGCAGTCCTCGGCGACGTCGTGGAGGAGCGCCGCGACGATCGTGCCCGCGTCGAGCTGGAGGTCGGCGAGCGTCTCGGCGACGGCCAGCGGGTGGGTGATGTACGGCTCGCCGGACTCGCGGAACTGGCCGTCGTGCGCCTGGTGAGCGAAATCGAAGGCGCGCCGGATCGCGTCTACGTCAGACGGAGAAAGATGCTGCTCGGCCCTGGCGAGCAAGGCGTCTGGGGACGTCATACCGATCCGTGGACCCCGCATTCCTGTGGACGGGGTGGGCAAAAAGTATACCACGTCGAGCCGCGCACTCCTTGAAGGAACGGACCGCGCCTCGGCCGACCGGGGCGCGGTCGCGGCGTCACGGTGAACGGCCCGGCGCGTCGGGAGCCGCCAGGTCGCTCGCGCTCGGCACGCCGCCGAGGCCGCGCGCAGCGAGGATTGCCGCGCGAATGGCCCGGGCCACAACCCAGGTCGTCGCGGCGGACAACGCCCCGAGCGGCGGCGCACTCTCGGGGCGCCGCCCGGTGGCCAGGGCGAAGAACGTATCGCCATCATACGGGGTATGGCACGGCCGGACGGCCAGGGCGAGCCCATCGTGCGCGGCCTGGGCGAGACGCAGAGCCTGGGCCGGGCCAAGCGTGGCATCGGTCGCCACCACCCCGATGGTGGTGTTCCCGCCGGTCGTCCCGGTGCCGCGTCGCCTGGCCAGCTCACGCTCCAGCGCAAAGTAGCGCGCCAGGCTCGCGGCCGGCGTCGCGCCCGGGGGGCGGGCACCGGCGAGTACCAGGTTGGAGTCGGGGTCAACGACATCGCCGAGCGCGTTGACCGCGACGAGCGCCCCTATCCGCGTGCTGTCCGGAAGGGCGACGCTCGCCGAGCCGATCCCCCCCTTCATCGCGCCCGCGAGGCCATAGAGCTTGCCGACCGTCGCGCCGGTCCCGGCGCCGACGCTGCCGAGCGCCAGGTCGTCGGCCATCGCGGCGATGCAGGCGCGCTCGCCCGCCTCGGCGTCCGGACGGGCCGTCGGGTCGCCGAGGCTGAGGTCGAACAAGACCGCCGCGGGCACGATCGGAACGACCGCCTGCCCGACGGAGAACCCGACGCCGCGCCGCTCGAGGTAGCGCATCACGCCGGTCGCGGCGGCCAGGCCGTAGGCGCTGCCGCCCGTCAGTAGGATCGCGTGAACGCGGTCCACCGTGTTCTCCGGGCGGAGCAGGTCGGTCTCGCGCGTGCCGGGCGCCCCGCCGCGCACGTCGACGGCGGCCACGGCCGGCTCGTCGGGCAGGACCACGGTGCAGCCGGTCACGCCGCGCGCGTCGGTGTCGTGACCGACGCGCAGACCGGGGACGTCGAGGATCGAATCGTGACTGGGCTGGGACATCATCGACAGGCAGTCCGAGTCGGCTGGTCCCGCCGCTCCGGCCGGCGTACCCGCTTGGGCGGAATCGCCGCCGGTCCGACGCGGGCGAGGGGGGTGCTTGCCGCGTGACCGAGCCGGTCCGTACAGTGACTTCCATGCGGATCGACCTGCCGGTGGCCGGAGCGGAGGCGGTTCGGACGGATGAGGATGAGCGGGCCCGGGAGCTGGCGGCGCTCCACGCGCGGATCCTCGCCTGTCGGGCCTGCGAACGGGCCGGTGACGTCGCCGAGGCCCGACCGGTGCGCCACCCCTGGACACCGCGCCAGCGGACGCTGGTGGTCGGCCAGGCGCCGGGCGCGCAGACCCACGCCCGGCGCTACCACTTCGCCGGTCCGGGTGGGAAGCTGCTCGAGCGCTGGTTCGCGGCGGCCGGGTTCGAGCCCGGCACCTGGCGCGACCGCTGCTACATCACCGCGCTGACGCGCTGCTTTCCCGGCAAGAACCCGCGCGGCAACGGCGACCGCCGCCCGAGTCCGGCCGAGCTGTCCCGCTGCCGCCCCTTCCTCGACGCCGAGCTCGCGCTCGTCCCAGCCGGTGCGATCGTGCCGGTCGGGACGATGGCGATCGAGTTCTTCCTGGGCCGCCGGCCCCTCGACGCCGTCGTCGGGCGCACCTTCGACCTGAACGGACGGCGTGTCATCCCGCTGCCCCACCCATCCGGGGTGAGCCGCTGGCTCAACGACGCGGCGAATCAGCGGCTCGTCGAGCGGGCGGTGGAGCATCTGGCGGCCGCTCGCGTCGAGTTGGGCTTGTAGTCGCCGCGGACCACCTTCAAGCGTGCCGCCGGTGCGCCGGCGACGCGCCAGCGACAGCCGCGCGTGAGGTCCGAGCGGCATGGACTATGACGGGCGCGCGGATCGGAGCAGCCAGGTGTGGGCCTTCGCGCGAAGCTGGGCCGGCGCGAACGGCTTCGGCAGGTAATCGTTGGCGCCCGCCTCGAAGGCGAAGACGACGTCTTCGGGGCGGTTGGACGCCGACAGGACGATGATCGGCGTCTCGCGGGCCGATGGCAGGCGACGCAGGGCGCTGCAGAGCGCGAAGGCGTCCCGGCGGTCGCACTCGACGCTCAGGATCATCACGTCCGGCCGCTCGACCATCGCGAGGTGGAGTGCCTCGGCCCCATCCGACGCACAGGCGACGGCAAATTCGGCGTCGAGCAGGGATCGCACCCGGTCGGCCGTAGCCAGGTCGCCTTCGACGCAGAGGAGGCGGGGCGTCGTCGTCCGCGGCTGGGCACCATGCTCCTCGGCGTCGCGCAGTTGCTCGTAGAGCAGGGCGTTTTCGATGACGATCCCGCAGTGGCCGGCGATCTCGGCGATCAGGCGTTCATCCTCGACGGTAAACGGACCACCGCCGACCTTGTTCAGCACCTGGAGCGCGCCGATGATCCTCCCATTCCTCGCGCGCAATGGGGCGCAGAGGATGCTCCGCGCGCGGTAGCCCGTCTGGCGATCCACGGCCCGGTTGAAGCGCGGGTCCTCGTATGGCTCCGGGACGTTCAGGACGGTGCCGGTCCGGACCACGAAGCCGGCAACGCCCCGATCGGCCGGGAAACGGATCTCCCGACGCCCCATCCCCAGGGCAATGCGCGACCATAGCTCTTGTCGTTCTTCGTCGAGCAGGAAGATCGAGGAGCGATCCGCGCCCATGACCTGCACGGCCTCGCGCGCCAGAAAGTCGATCAACCCGTCGAACGCCCGCTCTTCGCTGAACGACCGGGCAGGCTCGACCCCGTCGCCGGCCTGGATGGGCCGCTCGGCGCGGCGACCGCGCCGCCTCGCCGGGACTTCCCTCACCGCCTCACCTCCGGCCCGGGCCGGCCGGGTCCCGAGACCGGCGCATCGTAGCACGGGCGGACGCCCCACCGGACGCCGCCAGAGAGGGGCGCACCCGCGTCATGAATCGAGGTCAGCACAACCTGCACCGTAATAGCGTCGGGACGGCCTTCCGACCGTCCCGACAT
>JALYGH010000668.1 GCA_030777205.1 Chloroflexota bacterium | reverse complement strand
GCCGAACACCGTGGCGGCGATGACGGCCCAGAGCGCCGCGCCGGCGAACCCGAGGCCAACCCCGCCGGCCGGCGACGTGACGGCCCGAAGGATCAGCAGGCCCAGCACGCTGTACTCGATGACGTGGGCCGTCTTGGCGAGGGTATAGGTTGAGCGGATGGCCTCGCCGGTGACCGGGTTCTCACGCGCCGGCAGGCTGGACTGGCTGGACAGCGTCAGGATCATGGCCATCCAGGCGAGGACGGGCAGCCAGGCCCAGGCGAGGGCTCGCAGCCGACTCACGGGCGGCGTCGCAGAACCGGGTCGCGCCGGGTCACGAGACGGCGGCGGGATTGGCCGCGAAGGCGGCGATGATCCGCTGGAGCGCGACGACCAGCGGCGTGTCGGGCGCATAGCCGATCGCCCGGCGCAGCTTCGTCACGTCCGGGATCCGTCGCCGCATGTCCTCGAAGCCGGTGCCGTACGCTTCCGCGTACGGCACGTACACCACCTCGGACCGGCTGCCGGTCAGCTCGATAACGCGGTGGGCGAGCTCGGCGATGCTGATCTCGTCGGGTCGCCCGACGTTGAACACCTCGCCCCAGGCGTTCTCGCACTCGGTGAGGGCGATCACGCAGCGGACCACGTCCTCGACGTAGGTGAAGCAGCGGGTCTGCTGGCCGTCGCCGTAGACCGTGATCGGCTCGTGACGAAGCGCCTGGCCGATGAAGCGCGGCACCACCATGCCGTAGCGGCCACGCTGGCGCGGCCCGATCGTGTTGAAGAAGCGGACCGCGATGGTCGAGAGCTGCCGCTCCTGCCAGTAAGCGCTGGCGAGCGCCTCGTCGGCGGCCTTGGCGGTTGCGTACCACCAGCGGCTAAGGCGGCTCGAGCCGAGGATCCGGTCGTCGTCCTCGCGGAGGGGACCGGAATCGTTCTTGCCGTACACCTCGGAGGTCGAGGCGATCAGCACCGGCCGGCGATGCCGGTCGGCGGCCGCGAGCACGAGGTCGGTGCCGCGGATATTGGTCTCGAGCGAGGCGAGCGGGTTGTCGAGCACCCACTTGACCCCGACGGCCGCGGCCAGGTGGAACACGACATCCGCCTCGGCCACGGCTCGGTCGATCACGCCGTCGTTCAAGATCGAGTCGACGGTGACGCGCAAGCGCGGGTTGGTCCGGAGGTGGGCCAGGTTCTCGCCGGCCCCGGTCGCCAGGTTGTCGAGGACGTGGACGTCGTACCCCCTGGCGAGCAGCGCCTCAACCAGGTGGGAGCCGATGAACCCCGCGCCGCCGGTGACGAGCGCGATCATCGCGCCACCGCGGTCATCGGGCGGCCACCTTCAACGCCTGCGCCTGCGCCTCGTGCTCGAGCTGCACTCGGAAGAAGGCGCCGACGTCGCGGATGCTCGCGCCGAGGCGGCGGCACTCGGCGATCACCAGGTCATCCGGGCTGGCGGTCGTGACCACCACCTCGTCGATCGCCTCGCGCTCGACCACCGCGCAGAGCTGGTCGGAGGGTCCGAGGACGCGCACGCCGTGGATCGCGCGGTGCTGCTTCTCGCGGTCGTCGTCGAGGAAACCGACGACCCGGTACGCGCGACTGCGGCTGCGCGCCATCGAGCGCAACACCAGCTCCCCGGTGTCGCCGGCGCCGACGATCAGGACGCGGACGAGGTCGCGCTTGCGGAACTGGGCCAGCACGTCGCGGATCAGGACGAACGACATCCGCGCCGCGATCAGCAGCGCCGTCACCACCAGCCAGTCGATCAGCAGCACCGCGCGCGGCGCGCCGCCGTCGTCGCTCAGCACGCCCTGGAGGACGACGAACGAGAACAGCGAGCCGAGCAGGCTGGCGAGCGCGAGCCGCAGCAGGTCCGAGCTGCCCATGTAGCGCCAGATGCTACGGTAGACGCCGAACACGTAGAGGGTTGCGAGCTTGATGCTCACCACCCACGGGAGGATCGCCGCGAACTGCTCGACGAAGTGGCGGGCCAGCGTGCCCTCGAAGCGGATCAGGTAGGCCGAGAGCAGGCCGAGGCAGATCAGCGCCAGGTCGAGGACCATCTCGGCGACCTGGCGCTTGTAGAGCCAGGTCCCGCCGATCACCAGCTTGCCGACGATGCCCGGTTCGCCCTGGAGCTTCTGGAAATCCGCCTCGGTGTAGATGCGGACCTGCCCGAGGTAGATCCCGAAGAACCCGACCCCGAGCGCCAGCAGCGAGCCGAGCAGCAGCGAGAGCATGCCGTCAAGGTGGTTCGACGCGACCGCCAGCACGCCGAACGCGGCGCTCACCGCGTACAGCACGAGGACCGCCGACCGCTCGGTCAGCCCCAGCGCCACGAGTCGATGCGACAAGTGATCCCGCCCGCCCAGGGAGATCGGCCGGCGGTGCAGCGACCGCACGATCGTCACCAGCGTGGTGTCGAGGATCGGGAGCGCCATCACGCCGACCGGCACGAGCAGCGCGAGGGCCAGCTCGGAGGTCCCCTTCGCGGCGCCGAGGACCACCAGGCCGCTGAGCAGGTAGCCGAGCAGGAGGCTGCCCGAGTCGCCCATGAAGATGCGGGCCGGGTTGAAGTTGAAGACGAGGAAGCCGCCGCAGGCGCCGGCGATCAGCAGGCACAGCAGCGCCGTCTGGTGGTCCCCCTGGAGGTAGTTGTAGGCGAACAGGGTCAGGGCGACGATCGCCGCGATGCCCGCCGACAGGCCGTCCATATTGTCGAGCAGGTTGAAGGCGTTGGTCACGCCCACGATCCAGAAGATCGTCAGCGGCACCATCAGGACCGACCAGGGCAGAAACTTGCCGATCGGCAGGCCGACGACGAGGACGCAGGCGGCGACGATCTGGCCGAGTAGCTTGGAGTACGGGGGCAGCGCCCGGAGGTCGTCGATCAGCCCGAGCGCGAACATGATCGTCGCGCCGAGGATCAGGCCGCCGAAGCGGTCGAACGTATGGGGCAGGACACTCTCCGAGATGAGCAGGAAGAGCGGGACGATGCCCAGGTAGATGGCGATGCCGCCCATCAACGGGGTCGGCTGGCGATGCCAGCGGTCGCCGCGCGGGTAGGACACCAGCCCGATCCGGCCGGCGAGCCGACCGGCCAGCGGCGTGCAGACGATCGCCAGGCCGAGCGCCACCAGGCCACTAAGGAGGTGGACCAGCCAGAGGGGCTGCCCGCTCACGCCGCCAGCCCCTTCTCACGGGCCAGCTCGAGGTAGAGCCGCTCGACGTCGGCCACGAGGCGCGATGCCGCGTGACGGGGGTACACCGAGGCGCGGCCGGCCCTTCCGTACGCCGCCGCCCGCTCGGGCGACCGCAACAGCGTCAGGATGGCGTCCGCCATTCCCCCTGGGTCGCGGGGGCCGACCAACAAGCCGGTCTCGGCGTGGCGGACAACGCCGCTCACGCCGCCCACGTCGGTCGAGACGACCGGGCGGGCGGCGGCGAGCGCCTCAATCAGGGCCACCGGCGACCCTTCGTTGTTCGAGGACAGGGCGACGACGTCGAGGTCGGCGTAGACCCGGCGCATGTCGCCGCGCCAGCCGAGGAACCGGACCGCGTCGCCGAGGCCAAGATCGCGCGCCAGTCGCTCCAGCTCGGCGCGCCGCTCGCCGTCGCCGATGACCAGGAACAGGGTGTCCGGATCTCGCGCCCGGATGCGCGCGGCTGCCTCCAGGAAGACCTCGTGCGCCTTGATTGGCACCAGCCGTGCGACGATGCCGACGAGCTTGTGGCGCCCGTTGACGCCCAGCTCGGCCTTCAGGTGGCCCCGGTACCGCTCGGCGTCGAGCAGCGACTCGATCTCCAGCCCGAGCGGGATCGTCACGACCTTCTCCAGCGGCGCCACGCCGTACTCGGCGATCTCCTGGCGCTGGCGCTCGTTGACGGCGACGACGCGGTCGGTCGCCCGGGCGAGGGTCCGCTCGATCTCCAGGAACAGGCGCGTCTTCAGCGGCCCGAAGTAACTGTGGAACGTGTGGCCGTGGAAGGTGTGGACGACGATCGGCACCCGCGCGAGGCGCGCGGCGACCCGTCCGGCCGTCCCGGCCTTGGCCATGTGGGTGTGGAGGATGTGCGGGCGCGACCCGCGGATCAGCCGGTACATCGCCAGCGTCGCGCGCAGGTCGTTGGCCGGGCTCACCTCGCGTCCGAGCTCCGGCACGATCCGCGGGGACACCCCGTGCTTGGTCGCGAGGTCGCGCAGGGTGCCCTCGTGGGGGCCTTCGAGGCCGGCGACCAGGGCCGACGCGAAGCGCTCGTTCTGGAGGCCGCGGGTGAGGAGGATCGCGTGGATCGCCGGTCCGCCGATGTTCAGGCGCGTGATGACCCGCAGGACCCTCAGCTTATCGGGCATGATCCCTCGACGGGTTCGGTGGCGCGCGCCGCCGCGCGCGGGCCGAAGTATAGCCGCGCCCCCCTGGTCGGACAAGCCGGCCCGCCTTACAGGAGGCGCACAACGCCGCCCGGGCAGGTGTGCGACGAGCCGACGGCGTCCGAAGCTGGCCGGTGCGCGGCCGGTGACGACGGGCTGCATCTACTCCGTCAACGGACGACGAGGCGGACGGACGCGGACGCTACTCGCGGCAATTGGCGACATCGGCGCGGCGCAGCATCGACTGGACCATGCCGGCCCGAATGGCCATGACCCAGGTCAGTGTCGCCTCGATCTCGACATCGGAGCATCCGGCTTTCCTCGCGCCCGCGAGGCGGCGCTCCGTTCAAGGCTGGCAGTTGCCGGTCAGGACGACGGCGAGGCCGATCAGTGCCTTCGTCTTCGGGTCGAGGATGGCAGAGTCGCGGCTCCCGGCGTAGAACTCCTCGAACTGCTCCAGCAGCTCGGACGGCTCGCTCACGGCGCCCTCCCTGGTGGCCCGGCCGGTTCTGCTCGGTCGGCCGGAGCGTGCCCGAGTATAGTCGGCTCCCCCTTCCATCCTGTCAATCCCGTTCACCCCGTCCAAACCCGACCGCGATGGCGGTGGACCGTGTGCGCTACCGCCCGTCCTCAGAGGAATCGCGGCTGCGTCCAGAGCTGGCGGCCATCGGTGGCCGTTGCACGGAGGCGGACGTAGCCGCCGAGGCCGCCCGGGATCGAGAAGCGCGCGGCGGTCCCTTCAGCTCGGTCGAGGATCTCGCCACCGTGACCGAGCAGCTCGAACAGCGCCGCGTCGTCGGCCAGCTCAAGGCGTATAGCGGACCGATCCGTCTCGTAGGCCGCCAGTTCCAGCCCACTCGACGCATAGAATCGCCCGGCGCGGACGGCCTCGAGGATGTCCGCCATGCGGTCGGACTCGGCCTCAACCTGGAGCCAGCCGCGGCCCGGATTCGCCCAGTCGTCGCCCCAGTGCCGGAAGTGGTGGGCGTCGTCCGACGCGACGCCCCAGACGCGCCGCCCGGCCGTCAACAGGTGGTCCCAGAGCGCTTCCGTCGACGGATGCTCGTCGTCGCCCAGGTTGCTGACCAGGTTGTGGCCGTTCGCGACCTCCATCAGACCGAAGTCACCGGCGTCGAGGAGATCGTCGACCGTCAGCGCCCACATGAAGTTCGGATGGTTGACGTGCGCCACGCCGTTCTGGGCCAGGATGCGCTCGACGGCCCAGCGGATGCGCTCGGCCCGCCCCTCGGTCACTTCCCCCTCGCGCAGGCTGCTCCCCGGCTGCTCCGGCATGATCGTCTCGCGCAAGCCAAGCCCATTGACGTGAACGGCCGCCATCGTCACCTCCTCACCCTGCCAGATCGCGAGCCCGCGCCGCTGGAGCCGCGCGAGGTGATCGTCGGGGATGATGACGTTGTGGTCGGTCAGGAAGAGGAAGTCGTAGCCATGCTCGGCGTACCAGTCGACGACGACCTCCGGTGGGCTGTCGCCGTCGCTGTAGGTCGTGTGCGTGTGGGTGTTGCCCTTGTACCAGCGTTGCGCCATCGAGCCCTTCTTCTGCACGGCCCCGGGTGTCGCGGAGCAAAAGTATCAGGCGTTGCGGCCTGTCACGCGAAGCGTACGGGATCGCGCGCCAAAGATTCGGCATCATTGGCGAGCGCCGCGGTCACGAGGGCCGGTACCGATCGCCGAAACCAAGACACGTGGCAGGCGCGAACTCATCAGACTCCCGAAGACTGGTACTGGGCCGGAGCGGCTGCTACCGTTTCGGGGCCGGCTGAGGGGCTGTAGGCCGCGCTCGTGCTCGATACCGTGCTGACGACGGTGACGGTGATCTGGATGGGCAGCCCGCCGACGTGGGGTCGGGCTGATGGCCGATCCTGCGCTTCGCTCAGGACAGGGGTTGCCGAGCGGGACGGTGACGTTCCTGTTCACCGACATTGAGAGCAGCGCCGACCGCTGGGAAGGCGATCCCCCGGCGATTCCGAAGGCGCTCGCGCGCCACGACGAGCTGGTGCGGGCGGCGATCAGCGCCCACGGCGGTCAGATCTTCAAGTCCGTCGGCGACGCCATCTGCGCCGTCTTCACGACCGCCCCCGCCGCGCTGACGGCCGCCGTGCAAGCGCAGGAGGCGCTCAAGGCTTCGGCCTGGCCCGGCCTCGACACGCCGCGGGTTAGGATGGCGCTCCATACCGGCGCGGCGGAGGCGAAGGAGGGCGACTACGTCGGCCCGCCCCTCACTCGGGCGTCGCGGCTCCTGGCGGCGGGGCACGGCGGGCAGATCCTGCTCTCCCAGTCGACGTGTGAGCTCATCCAGGATGCCCTGCCGGCCGGGACCGGCCTGCGTGACCTGGGACAGCACCACCTGAAGGGCCTTGCCCGCCCGGAGCGGATCTTCCAGGTCGTTGCCGACGGTCTGCCGGCCGACTTCCCGCCCCTCAGGAGCCTGGAATCGAGGCCGAACAACCTGCCCGCCCAGCTCACCGACTTCATCGGTCGGGAGCAGGAGCTGGCTGCGGCGCGCGAGGTGCTGGTGCGCGCCCGGCTGTTGACGCTGACCGGCCCGGGCGGGACCGGCAAGACGCGGTTCGCGATCCAGCTCGCCGCCGACGTGCTCGACCGGTACGAGGACGGAGCGTTCTTCGTCGGCCTGGCGCCGATCTTCGATCCTGACCTCGTCATTCCGGCGACGGCGCAGGCACTGGGCGTGCCGGACGTGCGGGGTCGGCCGCCGATCGAGAGTCTGAAGGACTACCTGCGCTACAAGCGCCTGCTGCTCGTGCTGGACAACTTCGAGCAGGTGCTGACGGCGGGTGTCCAACTGACCGAGTTGCTGGTCGCGTGCTCGTCGCTGACATTGCTGGTGACCAGCCGCGTGGCACTCCGCCTGTCCGGCGAGCACGAGATCCCGGTCGCGCCACTGACGCTGCCGGACCTCGGGCAACGGGTGGTGAGCCCGGTGGCACTCGTCTCGGTCGTCGGGCGCTCCGAGGCCGCGCGGCTCTTCGTGGAGCGGGCGCGGGCGGTGCAACCTGACTTCGAGCTGACCGAGGAGAACGCCGCGGC
>JALYGH010000667.1 GCA_030777205.1 Chloroflexota bacterium | reverse complement strand
CGACTCAGGCGACCAGGTCACGAGTTGCACCTACGCGCCTCAGGCCATCACGATGCCGCCATCGACGTTGAGGACCTGGCCGGTCACGTACCGGGCGGCGTCCGACGCCAGGAACGCGACCGCCTCGGCCACGTCGTCGGGCTGGCCGGCGGCGCCGAGCGGGATCAGCCCGAGCAACGCTTGCCTGGCCTGGTCGCTCGTCTCAGACCAGATGTCGGTCTCGATGAAGCCGGGCGCGATCGCATTGACCGTGATGCCGCGCGAGGCGACCTCGCGGGCGACGGCGCGGGTGAAGCCAATCATGCCGGCCTTCGAGGCGGCGTAGTTGGCCTGGCCCGGGTTGCCCATCACGCCGGAGACGGAGGTGATGTTGACGATCCGCCCGGAGCGCTGGCGGAGCATCCCGCGCACGACCGCCTTGGTGACCAGGAACGTGCCCTTCAAGTTCGTGTCGAGCACCTCGTCCCACTCCTCCTCGCTCATCCGGAGGAGCAGGTTGTCGCGGGTGATGCCGGCGTTGTTGACCAGGATGTCGATGCGGCCGAACGCCTGGATCGCCGCGTTCACGGTTCGCTCCACGTCGGCCGGACTCGCCATATCGCCCGCCACCGCCATGGCGTGCGCGCCGCCCCCCTTCAGCTCGCCCAGGACATCCTGGGCGGCCTCGTGATTGGAGCGGTAGCTGAAGGCGATCTTGGCGCCGCCCTGGGCGAGCCGGACCGCGACCGCCCGGCCGATCCCGCGCGAGCCGCCGGTCACCAGCGCGACCTTCCCCGAGAGATCGGTCAGGAACCGCTTCGGCGTCGGGATCATCACGTCCCTACTCGGCCTCGCGCCGCCTGGACCGGATCGTGAGGATCTGGTTCCCGTTGTACGTGCCGCAGGTCGGGCACACGTGGTGCGTCATCTTGCGGGCGCCGCACTGCGGACAGTTCATCAGCGTCGGGAGGGTCAGCTTAAGGTGGGCGCGGCGATTGCCGCGACGAGCCCGGCTGACCTTCTTCTTCGGTAGCGCTCCCATGATCGGATTCTCCTCGTCTGGCGGCGCGTCAGTTGCGCGCCTGGGCTTCGGGGGGAAGCTGCTGCTTGAGTAGCTCGCCCAGCCGGCCGAGCGGCTGCTCGTCGGCGTGGGCCGCGGCCTCGTGGTTGCAGGCGACCCGGTTCAGGTCCGCGCCGCAGGTCAGGCAGAGGCCCGCGCACTCCGCGCCGCACAGGGGCTGAAGCGGCTGCTGGACCACGATATCCTGACGAATCGCATCCGTCAGGTCAAGCTCGTGGTTCGGGCTGATCGTCTGCTCCTCGGCCTCGGCGGTCACGGCCGATGGTTGACCCGTCAGCACATTGGTCGTTGCGATGTACTCCTCGCTGAACTGGCTGTCCAGCTCCGTGCGGACCGGTTCCAGGCAGCGCCCGCACTCTTGCTCGAGCGCGACGTGGTACGCCACCTCGGCGAGGATGCCACGCGGCGTGCGAGTAAGCTTGACGCGGCCCTCGATCGGGCTGCGCAGGTTCAGCTCAGCGGTCAGGTCGGGCTCCTGCTCGCTGAACTCATACGAGCGGAACGTCCCTACCTGTGCCCGAAGGAGCTGAGCGACGTTCACGGCGATCATGGGCCACCTCGACGCTGTTCAAGGGCACGAAAAAGGGCCGCTGCAGCGGCCGCCAAAATGGAGTATACGGGCGCTGATTCCGGCGCGGCAACATGGCTTCGTCGCCGGGCTGCCCCGCGGGATCCCGCAACGCCGGGGCAGAACGGGGGGAGGGACGGAGTGGTCCTTGCGGGCACGAATTCGCCCTGAAGCTCTGGCCGGATCGCCTGACGCTGCCGCTGCGCTGAAAGCGCCGGTGGCGAATCGCCGTCAACTCGATCAGCGACCCATAGTGGGCTGCGGGGACCGCTGCCCAACTCCGAAACCGGCAGCCATCAGCTCCTCGTCCCCGCCCGGGACGCCACGGTGCCGGGCCGCTCACGCCGGATCGATTCCTCGCGCGCTCCTGACGGTGGTCGGCTCGGCACGGCGCCGGATAGTGACAGGGCAAGGAGGAGCGGCACGAGCGCGAGGAGGAACGCGTCGCTGAAGCCGACGCCCGCCCCGCCGTGCAGCGGATTGAGCGCATCCGCCGCGCCGGCGCGTGCGCCGACGACCGCCGTCGTCAGCGTGGCCCCGAAGCTGCCACCGAGAAAGAACAGCATCGTGTTCATGCTCTGGCCCGACGCGAGACGCTCCGGCCGCACGACGAGCGACACGGCCGCCGAGAGCGGCGTGTTCACCAGCGACGAGCCGAGGCCGAGCAGCATCAGGATCACGGCCACGGTCCAGGCGGAACTGCCGGCCGCGCTGGACAGGCCGAGTGCCGCGGCCATCATCACCACCAGACCGACCCGGACCGGCCAGCGGGCCCCCACGCGATCCACGAGCCGCCCGACGACCACCCCGAGCGAGGCGGTCAGGGCGGCGTTCGGCAGGAGCACCAGGCCGACCTGCGCGGGGGAAAGCTCGTTCACGCCGGCCAGCAGCAGCGGCAGGCCGACGAAGGCCCCCATCATCGCCGTCATCGCGCCGAAGCTGGTCGTGACCAACGCCACGTAGCGGCGGTTGGCGAGCAGCTCGCGCGGAATGAACGGCGTCGCGGCCCACCGCTGACGTATCACCAGCGCCGCTAGCCCGACGAGGGCGACGGCGGCCGAGCCGAGCGGCCGCGGCGACCCCCAGCCGACCCGCGATCCCTCGGTCAGGGCGTACAGGCCGCCGCTGATGCCGACCGCCAGGAACAGCCCGCCCCAAACGTCCAGGCGCTCGCCGCCCCGGGGCTTCTCGGGCGGCAACAGCAGCCACGACGCGGGCACCAGCAGCCCGGCGAGCGCCCCGACCACGAAGACGGCATGCCAGCCGAAGCGGTCAGCGAGCAGCCCGCCGGACGTCGGGCCGATCGCCGCCGCCACACCGAGCGCCGTCGTCACGATCCCGAGGACGGTGCCGCGTTGGTGGGGCGGGAAGGCGCGGGCCGCCAGCGCGATGCCCAGCCCCGGGACGGCGGCCCCGCCGCTCGCCTGGATCACGCGGGCGACGAGCAGCAGGGGAAAGCTCGGCGCCAGGGCGCACAGGAGGGACCCCAGGGCGAACACTCCCTGGCCGAACAGGAAGAATCCGCGGGCTCCGTACAGATCGGCCAGGCGGCCGTAGAACGGTATGGCGACCGCGTAGACGAGCGAGTACACCGTGATGACCCAGCCGAGCAGGGCGGCGTCGACATCCAGGTCCGCCCCGATCGTCGGCAGGACGACGTTGACGATCGACGCGTTCAGGACGCTGATGAAGATCGCGGCGCAGACGACGACGAGGATGCCGACGCGACCGGGCGTCGGCTCGTCGCCGCCAGGGGCGCTCATGGGCATGGCTGGTGCTCCCGCTGCGTCCGGACCGCCGACACGGCGGACCCTGGCATTGCCGGCCAGTCGTTTGCAGCAGACGCCACGCCGCGACTGCACGCCTCGGACCGCCGACCCCGGCGGCACGGCTCGCCAGAACCGTACACGATAGGCGCGCCTCGACTGCGAAAGTGGCCGGGCGCCGGGACTTGGCCACGACGAGGAAGACCTGCCGTGCCGCGCCGTCGACGGCGTCGAACGCCTTGGCCTCGACGCCGCGCTCACCCCGACGGTCGCCAGACCACGCGGGGGCTCATGGTCAGGACAAGGGGCGCGGGCGACCGGAGGATCTCCCGAAGCAGCCGGGCAGCGATGGGAGATCCTTCACTTCGCTCAGGATGACAGAGGGGGCGCTCAGGATGACTGACGCTTCGCGCGGGATGACTGACGAAGGCCGGTCACGATCGAGCGGAGCGCCGAGGTGGAGGTCGCTACGAGGGCTCCTCGTCGGCGCGCCGGCCGGCACCCGAGGTGCCGACGCCGGCCGGCCTGCCCGCCGCGATCGCGTTCGTCTCCGCGGCGAGGTCATCGGCCGGAGCGCGCCGGGCGCTGGCGGCCAGGTAGACGAGCACCCAGATGGCGAGCACGCCGCCGGCGAAGGCGAGGAGTTGGGCCTGGCTCAACCCGAACATGAACGGTTGGTCCAGCCGGTAGAACTGGACGATGAATCGCCCGGCCGAATACAGCGCAATCATCGACCAGAATACCATCGAGTCCCGCGGCACAGCCCGACGGTAGAGCAGCCACATGCAGAACGCCAGCACGATGACGTCCCAGATCAGCTCGTACCCGACCGCCAGATGAACCGGCACGTTCAGGTCGCCGAGCGTCTGCGGGTGGGTGTAGCGCACCGACCAGGGCACCGTCGTGGCCGCGCCATGGTGCTCGCCGTTGACGACGTCGCCGAGCCGACCGATCGCCATGCCGAGGATCAATCCCAGCCCGCCCAGGTCGAGCAGCCGAGCAACCGACAGGCCGCGCCAGCGGGCGTAGATCGCTCCGCCAATCGGCCCGCCGATGATCGAGCCCCAGACGGCGAGCCCGCCCTCGTTGACCCGCACGATGGCCAGCGGGTCGCGCGCGTAAAACTCCCACGCGTCGATCACGTGGAGCAGGCGGGCGCCGACGATGCCGCCGACGACGCTCCAGAGCGCCACGGACATGATGTCGTCCTCGGTGAAGCCGCGCTCGACGGCCAGGCGGGTCGTCAGCCAGATGCCGGCCAGGACGCCGACGGCCGTGAAGAACCCGTGCCAGGTGATCACGAGCGGCCCGAGGCGGAGCAGGATCGGGTCGATGTTGATGTCGATCATGGCGCTTGTCGTCCTTCGGTCGCGTCGCCCGGCGCACGGACCGGCGGCGTCCCGAGATCGCGATTGTACCATCCGAGCGTCGCCCCAATTCGAGGTATAACTGTCGGGTGGGAGAATGCATCGTCCGGTGTTGGTGCTGCACGGAGCGTGGGGAGTCGAGCGGGGCTCGGGCGACGCAGCCTTCCTCGTTTGGGCCGAGGCTGACGAAGGCCGGGCGCCGCCTCCCGCATCGGATGGGGTACCCCCGCACCCGTTCCAGGCGGCCGGGGCACGGGTGCGCCGCGCCCTCGATAAGTTGGCCGCGCTGACCGAGGGACGGCTCCACACCGTCTCGTCTTCGGCGGCCTCCTGGACGATTCGGCTGCCGTCACGAGACGGCCGGCCGCTTCCCTCGCCCGAAGCGCTGGCGACCGGCCTCGACGCGGACGACCTGACAGGCGATGCAGAGGTCACGCCGGGCGATGGCGGCGAGAGTGGCAGCACCCCCTCCTCGGGTTGCCGGCCGGTCCTCGGAAGCTGGGCCGTGCGCGGCCGGGCCGTCCCGGCCAGTGAGGCAGTCTGGCTGCTGGCGCTCCTGCCCGCCGACGAGGGGTCACCGTCGCCCGGGCTGGCGGTCGGGACCGATGTCCGCTACTGGAGCGCGGCGGCGAAGCTGGCGCTCGAGCTGGTCGCCCGCGAGCGGTTCGTGCCGACGCTCGAGATCCGCAACGGCGCGCGGGCGCGTTGGCGGCCGGTCCTGGCCGATCCGCGGGACGCGGCCCGATTCTCGCTCCTCGTGCGCGCCATGCCGCCCGCCTGTCGGGCGACCGGCGAGTCGGCGCCGGCGGCGGGGACAGTCCTGGAGCGGGCGCTCGGCGCGGCCGTCGATGCCCTCGTCGTCGCCGGCATCGCCGACGGTGTCCCGGCCGGCGAGCGCAAGCACCTGTCACGCCCGTCGTCCGCATCCGAGGCGTGGATGGCGGCCCTCGAAGAGGGCCACAGCCTCGTCCCGGAGGGCGCCTACGACCTCGGCGCGTTCGCCGAGCGGGTGGCGAGCTGGATCGAGCCCGTCGCCGGCGTGGCCGCCGCCGAGTCGCTGCGGACCTGTTTCCGGCTCGAGCCTCCCGAAGAGGTCGCCACGAAGAAAGCATCGCCACCGGAGGCGCGCGCCTGGACGCTGCGGTTCCTGCTCCAGGCCGCCGACGACCCGAGCCTGCTCGTGTCCGCCGAGCGCGTCTGGGACGAGCAGGGCGACGCGCTGGAGGTGTTCAGCCGCCGCCTCGACCGTCCCCAGGAGCGGTTCCTGGCCGACCTCGGGCGGGCGGCGCAGCTCTTCCCGCCGCTGGAGATCGGCCTGGCGGTGGCCCGGCCGGCCGCCTGCCGCCTCACCACCGAGGAGGCGTACGGGTTCCTGCGCGAGGCGGCGCCGCTGCTCGAGGAGAGCGGGTTCGGCGTGCTCGTCCCGAGCTGGTGGACCCGCCAGGGCGCCCGGCAGCTCGGCGTGCGCGTCAAGCTCGGCACGGAGACTCCGGGCACGGACGGCCAGATTGCCAGCGGCGTGCTCGGCCGGGAGAGCCTGGTCAA